>JBAUTA010000376.1:0-7101 GCA_049581985.1 Kovacikia sp. | reverse complement strand
CCCCTGCACCCCGTCCCCAATCTGCCCTGTTCGCTATTTAAATTGGTATCACTTAGTTTTTGTTAACTCAGGTTGGGTTGGGTTGACCTGAAGTAGGGGCGTAGCATTGAGTTGAAACCGCAGTGATAAAAACCAAACCTGCCTCCGCAGGTTGAACTGTCCGTCGTCTGCGAAGGCAGACTTTGCTTTTGTAGACGCGAATTCCAGTCGCTGGGGCTTAACCGAGAAGTATAGCGGTTTGCACCTGGGTGAAGTACAGAAATGTGAGGTACGGTGGGGCGCGAAGCACCCTCACTGTACCTCACACCCTTGAAAAGGGCTATATTGCGTGTTAATCGGGATAACATAGGCAAGGTGGCGACTACTCCCGAAGATACTCCCGGAGATAACCTGGGAGTTGCCCATTTTCAAGACAGGGTTGCACAACTCCCCCGCCTTCCCCCACCCGCTTTACCCTCCCAGTTCCTTGGCTTACCGCTATCTTCTGTTCTACAAACCTTACAATGTTCTCTGTCAGTTTACGGACGAGAGCCCACTGCCCTCTAAGCGGCAAACTTTGAAGGATTACATTTCAGTTCCAGGGATTTATCCGGTAGGACGGTTGGATCAGGACAGTGAGGGGCTACTACTGTTGACCGATCATGGACAACTCCAGCATCGCCTGAGTGATCCTAAATTTGAGCACCCACGGACCTATTGGGTACAGGTAGAACGAATTCCAGATGCGGCGGCTCTGCAACAACTGAAGCAGGGCGTTAAGATTCAGGATTACAAAACACGCCCGGCGATCGTATCTTTACTTCCCAAAGAACCAAACTTGCCTCCCCGCGACCCGCCCATTCGCTTTCGCAAATCAGTCCCTACCGCGTGGTTAGAACTCACGCTCACCGAAGGACGAAATCGCCAGGTTCGCAAGATGACAGCAGCGGTTGGCTTTCCCACGCTCCGCCTGGTGCGGGTCAAAATCGCGCACTTAAGTCTGCAAGGATTAGCGCCAGGCCAATGGCGGGAGGTCACCTTCAAGGAATTACAACTTTTGCGAGAATGCTAATGTTCGGGTCTGAGTGGCTAGGCGTAATTAAACTAAAGATGTCAGGGGGGTGGTGGAGGGGGTGAACCCCCCAAACCCCTTCTGACAAGCCATTAGACCGACCTACTTAGCCCTCCTCCTTTTCGTCATTGGCTTCAGAAAGTTGCAATGCCCTCAGGGCATCAAGTTGCTGTTCCACACTTTTGACCACTTTGTCTAACGCGGGCAGAATGCTCAATTGGTCTGCGGTCAGCATGGGGTAAAAGCGAGTGCGGATGCGGATCTCGTTTACCTTATGTTGGAGTTCCTGGGCCATGTTGAGGGCATCCCGACTGAGGTTGGCAAGCTGTTGCTGTTGATAAAACTTAAGAGCTGCTCCCCGCAAAACCTGCACCGTTGCCTCTTCTCCATGAGTACCCGGCATCACCCGGAGTCGGAGCAACAACCTGTTTTTCTGATAGAGCCGCTCAATTTCAACCTGTTTGGGTTTTTGAACTGGAATCAGGGGAAGATGAGTCAGTACCTTAAACTCGTCAATGACACCCTGGAGAATTTCCACCGGCAATCCCTCTAGAACTGATTGGAGAACCCCATTCTGGCTCCAGAGAATACGCCCCTGTTGCGGTTGCCGTTCCAGATAAAGTCGCCCAATGCCGCCGAGCAAAACCCGCCCCATGACTTCCTGGAGCAGTTCGGCAGGGGGCAGGGTTGCCAAAACCTCGATCGGCTCAGAAAGGTGCTTGGCAGTCACTTCCAAAGCCGGTAGCACATCTCCAACTGGCGGAACTTGGGGAGGCGCGATCGGGGATGGAATATCGGATTTAAGAATAAAGGTTGCCTGTTGAGAGGCCTGTTCGGGGAAAGAAATCTGATGATGTCCGTTATGGCTGGTCGGAATCTGATTTGTACTCGAATCCGGCACGGACGTAGAAGATAGGCCAGCAAGAGGGGTTGCAGAATTGGTTACTTGCAGATCCTGAACATTCAATTCCTCCGGACTGTCTACCAGCAAAGTGGGCTGATTGCTTCGGTCAAAAGCGCTGGAATAGGGTTGGGAAGGGGGCAACGGCTCCTCCGCTTCCCCATCGTTGGCAACCTGTCTGTTCGCGTCCCCACTCGCTGGGGAACCCAATGGCAACCCATCCTCCGCTTCCCCATTCTTGGCAACCTCTTTTGCAGGCTCGATCCGTTTAATGCTTGCTTGGGATTGGGAATTACCCGCTTTCTTTTGGGTAACCGTGTGATTTAGATAAGCCGAAAGGGCCGCATGGTGGATATCAGAGGCGATCGTCTGGGGCACCAGAGAACAATTCATATAGGACAGAATGCGGCGGACATAATCCAGTGCTGTGGCATCTTCCAGATTTACCATTCCTAGCCTGAGCCGACTCCCTTCTAGGGCCAGGGGAAGAATTTGGTGATATAAACATGCCTCGAAGGGCAAAATACTATCAATCAAACGAAATGCTTGCTCTGCCTGAACTTGAGAAGCCCAGTCTGGTTTAGGTTTTGTCGAGGTTACAGGATTGATTAAACCTGTCGCGGGTACCTCAGCCTGATTTCCGGGTGAAGACACCATAGGGATACATTCAACTCATTTCGTGACAGTTCCAAATCGTCCCAATTCCTCAACCGCTGAGAACAGGTAAGTAGGCGTCATTCATAATCAGCCATGATCAGTAGGGGTAATTGGAGGCGCTGCCCCCAGGCAAGAGGTTCTACCCCCTCTACCCCGTAAATCATTTTAATTTGATGGTGTTTAATATCACCCAGCTACTTACAAATCTGTCTGAATGATTGAGAAACCCCCTTTCCTATGAACAACGAGAGGATAAATTGCATCGATAACCTGATGTATGGCTATTCTAACTTTGAGATAGGATAACCCCACAGGTTTTATACATCCTGAATCAATAAATTAAATTAAAAAAGACAGAGGGCGCGCACAGGAGGAAATCAGGTGGCAGGAGTTGGGAAAGACAATCAACCCAACATTCAAAAACCTCCGGCCCAATCTTCAATCTAAGATTTCCCCATCCTTCATTCTATTCGGTTTCCTAACCAGCTTGTAACCAGCTCTTGCTCACTTTTGGAGGCAAAAACGCGAACAGCGTGATAATTTATTTTTTCCCGCAGTCGATAAACCTGTTTCACAGGGATATTAAGGGATTGGGCGATCGATTCCTGCGATCGCCCTTGCAGGTAAAGCGTCAGCCATTGGGCCGCATCAGCACCGACCTTCTCAGTAAGATAGGCTTCAAAGGCTCGTTTGACCGCATCCCGTAGCTCCTGCTGCTGCTCAATTGCCTGGGCATCCTGATACATGGCAACTGCCTGAGCATCTAGCAGGCTGACCGCGCCATCGGTGTCGTCTGGGGCAACTTCCTCCGAAACCAATCGAATAAAGTCCTTAGCGGGAACCTGCGTCATCCCGCCCCGTTGAGAACGACGCAGGTAGTTAACAAATCGGTAGGACAGAAGGGGTTGATTGCGGATTGGTCGCAGGCAATACTCCTCGGCGCTTGCCAGCATTAGGGCATTCCGCAGGCGAGCGTCTGAGGTGCATTGGGAAATCCAAAGAATTTGCTGCTGCATATAGGTATCGTTTTGCAGCAATTCCTGGATTACCTCTTCCAGCACATCCACAACGCTGCGCTGGCGATCGCGGGAAAGGGCAATCCAGGTCCGAATTTTGTTGCGAATCAGGAAAAGGCTGCTGAGCCGCTGGATCAAATTCTTATAGGCTCGTTCTGGTGCAATTCCCAAGTAGCGCTGCCGCAAAATCCGGTAACGATAATCCATCGCCTGTACGGCAATTTGCCGCAGGCTGGGCGTCAGGTCATCATACCGCGACCGATCTGCTCCAATTAACCAGAAAACAATACTTTCCCGCACAGCAGGACTGCTGTTGGGGAGGTCTGCCTCCAGTCGCACTCTCCACTCGTTTACTAGTTCTTCAGCCAACGCCATCTGTTCAGCCAGTACCATGAACTTGTCGTCCTAGCTCTTCAATACGCTCTGATATAGAGTTTGCCTTACACCCCTCACCCAAATCACTCACCCGGAAGGGTAAAATTTGGCTTTGCGTTTGGGCAAATGATTCCAGCAGTTGCCCCCTACGGGATCTCAGATAGCTCTGCAAAACTCCCAAAAGCAGGTATTGACCGACGACGGGTCAATTAGCATTGTACTGAGCCTTGGTCAAGACGTAACCAGTTCTTTTCTCTGACAACTCCCCTGGAAGAAAGGAAAGGATTACAGGGTATAGATCTTAGCGAAACAAATATTTCCGTATTGACAAAAAGCCTCGTTAACCAGAGCTATAGCTATCGCCAGTTTGATTAGGACAGAAGATTAAGAGGGGAGTGGGGGCGTTGCCCCCAGCCAGGGGTGACCCCCCTGCACCCTGCACCTCGCGGAAATCCGGGGAGAAGTCCCCCGGCAGAGGATTGGGTTTAACCCAAGATATGGATACACGGTAACCCAGTAACAGAGGGAGTCTGGGGCGTAGCGGGCGATCTAGCCAGGGATAGCTGTTAACTTTTAGCCCTTGTACTCGCTAATTCATAGCCCTCTACCCCCTCATCCTGTTTCGTCGTGATCCGTTCCAGACTCAACCTCAGGACTGAGAGTGCCAGAATGATGAGAAACATAACCAGCCCGATCGTGCAGGCATAGCTCATTTCCAGTTTATTGAAGGCTTGTTCGTAAAGGTAATAGACAATTGTCTTAGAGCTATTCAGCGGCCCCCCTTGAGTCATGATGTAGACCTCTTCAAACACTTTGGTGGCAGAGATAGCAGAAATTACTGCCACGAGCAGTAGGTAAGGCTTCATCAAGGGTACGGTAATATCCCAATGCTTGTTGATGCCATCGCAACCATCGATCGCCGCCGCCTCATACAGATCCGCTGGAATTGCCTGCAAGCCTGCCAGATAGATCACCATGTAGTAACCCAAGCCCTTCCACACGGTTACTGCCATCACGCTAAATAGGGCCAATTGCGGACTGGTGAGCCAGGGAATCCCCTTAGGGAAAAGCCCCAGGAGCTTGAGTGCCTGATTTAGCAACCCATTCTCGGCATAGAGCCATTTCCATGCGATTCCAGCAACGACGATCGAAATGACGACTGGAATGTAATAGGCCACCCGAAACCAGCGAATTCCCCGCAGTCTCTGATTCACCAAAATCGCCAGACCCAAGGGCAATGCCACCAGAATTGGCACCACACAAACCAGATACAGCAGCGTATTTCGAAAGGTCTGCCAGAAGACCGGGTCGGCAAACAGGCGACGAAAGTTCTTTAACCCAATCCATAAAGGCGGTTGAGTCAGGTCATACTCATAACGAGTAAAGCTGAGGTAGAAGGCTTGTAAGGCAGGGTAAAAAACAGTCAGCCCTAGCACTAGTAGGGCAGGGATCAGAAACAAATAGGGAGTGAGCCGCTGGAGCAGTTTGTTCCAGTCCTTGGGCTTCCATTTATCCATCGCGACGCACTCAGGCAAGGGAGGTGTTGCCGATTTTAGCTTAGGAATGGGAACAAAATAAACCTGATCGGCTGGAGGGGCTTATAGCCCTTTTCAAGGGTGTGAGGTACAGTGAGAGTGCTTCGCGCCCCACTGTACCTCACATTTTTATACTTCACTCAGGTGCAAACCGCTATAGCATTCGGTCGAAAACCTGGGCGATAACCGAACCCATACCTGCCAAATGCCAAGCCCTGACAATTGAAGTTGCCGATGCTCTTTAATTCGCGTCTCTGATGGAATAACCTGTGTGAAACGGATGAAATTTAAACTCGCTTTTCTTAAAATTACCGGTGTCCGCTCCAATCTTTACGCAAGCGGCCCTGGAAAAACTTTATGTTCACCACCAATCGCGAAACCTGGATCACTCAAGCAGAATATGCCAAGAAGTTGCGCCCGCTGCTTCCTGCTGAAGCATTTTTGCCTGATCCCAGTAAAATCTGGTTGTTACTAATCAATGTTGCGATTCTCCTTCTCGGCTGGGGAATTGCCCGCCACCTCGATCGCTGGAGTTGGTATCTTCTCTGGCTCTACCTACCGCTGGCTTTGATTATGGGAAATAGTATCGCTTTTCTGGCATTTAGTACCCATGATTTGTTGCACAACAGTATTATCAGAAACTCCTGGTTGAAGCAGATCCTTAGCATGCCAGGATGTGCAATTTTGTGGTCACCTCCTACTTACTGGAAAGCAGTTCATAATCGAGAACATCATAATAAAACAAATTCTTTGCACGACCCGGATCGGAACTATTTATATGAACAACCCAATCGATGGACGAAGTGGGTTCAGAATTTGATTGCTCCATCTTCGGAAGTTAATCTACTTGCTTTCACAATCGGCCTACCCCATGCGTGGGGATTTTACACCTTTCGCAATCTCATTTCAGTTCTATTATTTAACAATGGTTTAACCGAGTATGCTCCGGCTGCATTTAAAGTCAGTCCTAAGGAACGGCGCGCGATCGCCCTTGAATTTCTGCTGATCATAGGTGTTCACTTGGGGATTTTAGCCTATTTAGGATTTCATCCGGTTAAGCTTCTGCTTGGCTATTTTCTGCCAATTTGGATTGGTTATAGCGGCACCATAGCTTATATCTATACCCATCATATTCTGTGCCGCATGACTCCAGTCAACGATCCGCTGATTAACAGTATTTCAATTCGGTTGCCGAAGCTGTTTGATGTTCTGCATCTAAACTTTTCCTATCATACGGAACATCATATTTTTCCAGGCATGAACTCAGATTACTACCCGTTAGTTCAAGAGCTTTTACAAGCACAATACCCCGATCGCCTCAATTTACTCAGTGCTGCGGAAGTGTGGCGGTTGATGTTGCAAACTCCCCGCCATTATAAAGATGAAAATACATTTACGGATTGGGCAGGGGAAAATATTGTCCCCTGTCCTCTGTCTATCCATGATTAAGATGGTTTCCTGGGGGTGAAGGACGCCCCAGTCATTCTTCTGTTGCTCCGATCGCCAGCATGGTGGCCCGATTCAAATCCTTCGACTTGATGACTTGGGTGAGGTATGGGGGTGCAG
>JBAUTA010000375.1:0-1849 GCA_049581985.1 Kovacikia sp. | reverse complement strand
TACTCGGTTGGCGTTGGCAAAGGGAGGGGAAGGAGGGATAAAAGATGCACGACTAGGGGACTAATAAGCCTGTTTTGCAGGGTTGAAAACCTTCGAAACACCCGGAGTATGGGTTTTGTTGATGGGGGGAATGCCCGCTCCAATCGATCCTGACGGTCCTGGGAGATGGGCTACGGTGTATGCACATCTCGACTCGGATACTAAAACTACTAAAACTCTGCAAGATCCCCCTCAAAAGGGGGGACTTCCGATGCGGTTCCCTCCTCTTTAAAGAGGGTTAGGGAGGATCAAGCCCAGCATTGGTCAGATCAGATAATTTGTGTATAAACGGTAGGGGAGAGGCGAGGAGGGGGAGAGGGGGAAGGGATTAATAGAGTGACGGAGTGATGGGATGATGGAGTGATGGGATGAAATAGAGGAATTAATCCAATACTTCTTGGTTAGTGGCGGTTGTTCAGGTCGCATTCCCGCAGGGTAAGTGCAGACTTTGCTTTTGTAGCCGCAAATTCTATTCGCTGGGGCTTAACCGAGAAAGATTGGAGTTTAATCCTCCATCCATCCTTCCTCATTCTTCCAAATATAGGGGTGAAGGAATGAGCTTTGGGAAATGGATTGGTTTTTTAGTGTTGGCAATTTCTCTCTATATCCTTTGGGAAATTCGCCAAATTCTCTTACTGTTATTTGCAGCAGTTGTGCTGGCAAATAGTCTTAACCTATTAGCCCAGTGGTTGCAGAAAAAGGGCTTAAAGCGCTCTGGAGCGGTTCTTCTATCGGTTATGTTCATGCTCCTAACCGGAGTCATTTTTTTCTGGCTGATTGTGCCTCCGTTTACGCGGCAATTTCAAGAACTGTTCATTTTAGTGCCGAAGGGAATCAACCAGCTCAATAATCAGGTTGAGCAATGGCTTAACCAGGTTCCCAGTCAGTTCAACTCCTATTTGCCGACCGTTGATAGTTTAATTCAGCAAGCCCAGCCTTTTTTCAATCGCCTTCTAAGTAGTTCAGTTGCCTTTTTCTCTACGTCTCTGGGAAGCATTCTGAATTTTCTGCTGGTCATCGTGTGGGGGTTAATGCTGCTGGTCAACCCGCTTGCTTATCGGCAGGGTTTCATCCGGTTATTTCCTTCCTTCTACCGTCGCCGGGTAGACGCTATTCTCCTGGAATGCGAGGTAGGACTGGGACGGTGGATTATTGGTGCCCTGATTAGCATGGGCGTAGTTGCCTTGTTTAGTTGGATTGGGCTGGTACTGATTGGAGTTCCAGCAGCCCTAGCCCAGGGGGTTCTCTCCGGATTACTTAATTTTATTCCCAATCTAGGGCCTACCTTCAGTGTGGTGCCCCCAATGCTGATTTCCTTGCTAGATCCCCATACTCCTGGACTTAAAGCCCTGCTTGTCCTTGGTCTTTACATTCTGATCCAGCAGTTGGAGAGTAATTTGCTCACCCCCTATGTGATGGCCCAACAGGTTTCCCTACTGCCTGCTTTAACGCTGTTAGGGCAGGTTTTCTTTGCAACCCTGTTTGGATTTTTGGGCTTGCTGCTGGCAATCCCGCTTATGGTTGTTTGCCAAATCTGGTTACGCAGAGTGTTAATTGAGGATGTAATGGATCACTGGGGAAAGGATAAAGAGACGGAGCTTGTTGCAGAATCTGTTGGTTCAGAATCTGTTGATTCAGAATCTGTTGTCTCCGAAGATGTAGGGGTGAAGGGGTAATGGGGATGGGGGGGCTGCCGATCTGCTGAGACGTTCGGTGGAACCTCCTCTACCCTCAAAGGCAGCTTTTGTTGAAGGGCACCCTGCTACTTGCGATGATCGCCGTAGCCCGATTGGTTAGGACGGGGTGCAGG
>JBAUTA010000374.1:0-2171 GCA_049581985.1 Kovacikia sp. | reverse complement strand
TGACAAATGGCCTTATCTTTCATGGCTGTGTTCTCCTGAAGGATGATAGTACACGCTGATTTCTCCAGAGAGGGAAACCAACAGTCATGGACTACCCACAGAATAGCTTATTAAACGGTAGCATACGCTACGAAATTGAATATTCTTGGGTTGCTTAGAAGCATACAAGAATTTCAAAAGATGGAGGGTATAGTCGTGGACAGTCAATCCGCTCATACATTTCACCCCGTACTACAACTCATTTAGAGCACTCAAATCCATGTAGCGCAGGCTTTCTAGCCTCTCAACTCCTTGGACATTTATTTCGCTATTTGAAAACAGGGAAGTTTAATCAGATTTGCCCTCACTTTCCTCGGTGGCTAACTTGGATTGTTGAAGCTCAAAACCTGGATCGACGAACGTGGAAAATGGATACTTCCAGCAATATCATCACCCAGATGGCAGCTTTATTAAGGCAATTCACGCTATCTTTACATACCGTCAAGAAGCCAAGGCTAGGATAGGGCGATCCTATTGCAGTAATTCCTTGGGAGAAATGTATGCTTGATCACAATTTGATAACGACTACTTTTGACCTTCCTGGCTGTGAGGTAGTTCGCACTTTTGGCCTGGTACGGGGCATTGTTGTTCGTTCTCGGAGTGTGATTGGCAATATTGGTGCGAGTTTGCAGACCATTTTCGGTGGCCATATCACCATCTATACGTCCCTTTGTGAACAGGCACGCTCTGAAGCCTATGAACTGATGATTCGCAATGCTAAAGGTGCGGGCGCTAATGCCCTAATCGGGGTGCGTTACGATGCAACAGAAATCGCTCCTGGAATTACCGAAGTTCTCTGTTATGGAACGGCTGTTTATGTCAAACCCAAAGTTTAGTGGACCTATCCACTACTCTTTTACTTTCCAGTTATCAATTAAGGACAACTCGGATTGAAGGGATTGAAGCTCTTCTTCTATTCGCCGTTGTTGTAAATAGAGAGTAATAGGATCAGGCAGCTTATCCAGATCATTAACTGTTTGTCGAGTTTGAGCATGCAGCAGTGCGACCTGAACGTAATCGTCTAAAGTTTTTAATAGCGTTGAATTTTGCTTTTCCAGATTGAGAAGTTGCTGATTGGTGCGCTGCAACAAGTCTGTACGATCGGCATAGATTGAAGAGTCGTTGAGAGAGGAAAGCAGTTTTTGAAACCCTTGGAGTCGATTTGTCAGATTAAGGCGCTGTTCTAGGAGTTGGTTGCGATGGAGTATCAAGGGCGCCAACTGATATAACGTCTGCGCACTAGGTTCTTTCAGAGATAAACGTTTCAGTTTTTCTGGGATAAAGGTTTCGGTACGATATTCAATCTGTCCTTCTTTGAGCAAGGGTTGGATCACCTCCACCCAACCCTCCTTCTGCCCTATAACGAGCCCAATACTTGTTTCCCCGCAACGCACAACCGTTTGTGGTTTGAAACGTTTAGGAAACAACACCAGGGCAGCAGCACCCAGGAATAATCCTACGTATATCAGCGTCGGCAGCCATTCTAAAAACATAGCCACCCTAGATGCTACATAATCCTAATATTACCCGCCAGTGGCAAGCACCATATCGCTCTTCTGTGACAAATAAATTTATTCCACCAAATCCAAATATGAGTACCTAGGATTATCACAGACTTTTAGCCTTCCTCATCCTCTATATTCCACTCATCTGATGAGGGATTCTTCTGGAGTTTCATAAAAGGCATAAGGCTGAAGACAAGCAAGAGGATTTACATCACTTTTATGAGGTGATTGATGACTTATTGAATTTTCAGACAATTGTGATTCGATACCTTGACTTAGAATTTCAGATGCCAATTCTTTAACGGAAACGTTTCTAAAGGCTACTGCTCTAATTCAAAGCACCGTTTAACCAGATCGGCCACGCCCGGGGCGTCGCCACGCCGGATGACCCGTGGGTGGTCACGCCAAATTCCGATGGGAGCGTAATAAATTTGTGCTTTTTGTAGTATGAATTTTGAAGTCAAAAGCTTAATGAGAATTGCCAACAAAAAAGAAGAGATTTGCGCGTTTAAATTCCCAATAAAAGAGGCGCTTACAAAGAACATACTTCAATGTAGTATAAAAGCACAAATTTATTACGCTCCCGTCTCAGTTCTGGCTTTACAGTTCCAATCTCGTTGCGCATCT
>JBAUTA010000373.1:0-3962 GCA_049581985.1 Kovacikia sp. | reverse complement strand
GTTCTCACCTGGGTGAGTACGGGGTAAGGGGACAGTGCCTCCTGCGCCCTTGTACCCATTTTTCTAAAAACAGCTACCTGTAGCTGTTGTAGTTGCTGAAAGAGAGATCGCCTTGCTGGTATTACTGCTGTTTATTAAAAAATTGAGGCTTGAGCATGACTCATACTGATATCTCCTCTGAAAGCGAGCATCTAATAGATGTAGATGCCCCACCCAGGCTTTTATACGGATTAAATGATAGTCCCCCTTTAGTGGATGGTATTTTTGTTGCACTCCAGCACGTCTTTGCGATTTTCATCCCGATCGTCACCCCCGGACTGATCATTGCGGGTGCATTAAAGCTGGATGTGCCGACCACAAGTTACATTCTGGGGATGTCGCTGCTGGTTTCAGGGATTGCCACCTTCATTCAGGCAAGAACCGTAGGACCGATTGGCTCTGGCTTGCTCAGCATCCAGGGTACCAGCTTTGCCTTTGTCACCGCCATTCTGGCAGTCGTCAACTCCTCCCTGGAAAAAGGCAGAACTCCCCAGCAAGCCCTCGCCCTTGTCTTGGGGATGTGCTTCTTTGGCTCCTTCATCCCAATCATCCTCAGCCGTTTTTTGCACCTGACCCGTAAGATTTTTACGCCCTTAGTCACTGGAGTTGCGGTGACTCTAATTGGGTTGACCCTGATTAGAGTGGGTATGTTTTATATGGCAGGCGGGGGACCAGCCAAGGCAAATGGCACCCTCGGCAGTTTGCAAAACTGGGCCCTGTCGTTTCTGGTATTTGCGATCGTGGCCCTCTGCAGTGCCAGTTCTAACAAGTATCTGAAAATGGGGTCAATTATCATCGGTCTTACCGTTGGCTTTGTGATCTCGTTGTTTATGGGACTGATTGACTTCAGCAAAGTAGGCAGTCTGCCGCTGATTAACCTCCCATTGCCCTTCCGTTTTGGACTGGCGTTTGATTGGGCAATGTTTGTGCCGTTTGCCATTATCTACATTGCTTTAACCCTGGAAGTGATTGGGGACATCACAGCAACTTCGATGGTGTCGGGAGAGCCGATTAGTGGCAACATCTTTTTCCGCAGACTCAAGGGTGGAATTTTGGGCGATGGGGTGAACTCGCTGCTGGCGTCGATGTGCAGTACTTTTCCAGTGGTAACCCTGGCTCAAAACAATGGGATTATCCAGCTAACGGGGGTGGGTAGTCGCTATGTTGGGTTTTATGTGGCAGGGATTCTGTCGTTTCTGGGATTGTTCCCGATCATTGGGGGCGTACTCAGAACCATTCCGATGCCGGTGGTAGGAGGAGCAGTGATGCTAATGTTTGGCACAGTTGCAGTGGCTGGCATGAACATCCTGCGATCGATGCCGATGGATAATCGTTCGACGGTGATTCTGGCGGTGTCATTGTCGATGGGCTTAGGGGTAACGTTTGCGCCCGATACGTTGCGTTCGTTTCCGGAAATGCTGCAAACCATTCTCGAATCGGGAATCGCGACGGGTTCCTTATTTGCGTTGGTGCTAAATCTGGTGTTGCCCAAGTCCGCTCAGCCGGTTGCTGCCATTGAAGCCCTGGAATCAGTCCAATAATCCGTTGGAAAAGTCGAAATATAGCCTCAGCCCTGTTGGTTAAGAGGAGAAAAGCGTTCCCTGCAAGAACTATTCTGTCCTCATCTCCCAGCCCCCCTCCAAACAAGACCCTGGCCCATGGCTGGGGTCACGTTCAGGAGATCATGACCTGAGGCGAGAAGCTGGAGCTTCCTGGTTAAGGTTGCCAAGCTGGAGCTTGGCAACGAGTCAAAAATATCTCAAGCATTCCCCAGGTTATTCAATCCCCTCGATCCGGTCTTCCACTTCCTGGTAGAGTTGGCGCAGGCGATCGAGGTTTTCCTCACTGGTTTCCCAATAGCCACGACCGTTGGCTTCTAGCAGGGTGGTTACCATTTTGCGGAAGGAGTTGGGGTTAAGATCCAGCAACCGTTTGCACATCTCCTCGTCCTTAAAGAACGTGGTGTTGGAATCTTCGTAAACCCAGTTATCAACGGCGTCAGCGGTGGCAGACCAGCCCATGGTATTCACCATTCGCTTCGACAGTTCTCGCACCCCTTCATAACCATGTTTCAGCATACCCTCATACCACTTGGGGTTGAGCAGTTTGGTCCGGGCATCCAGCCGCACCGTTTCCGATAGCGTCCGGATCTGGGCATTGGCGGTGGTGGTATCTGCCATATAGGAAGCGGGCATTTTGCCATCAGCCCGCAGGCGCGACACGATCTTGGTGGGGTCGGAATCGTAGTAGTGGGAGACGTCCGTCAGCGAGATTTCGGAAGAATCGAGATTCTGGAAAGTAACTTCCGCTGTTTTCAGGGAAGACTCAAATAGTTCCCGACTCTGGTCCATCATGCCAGGATTGTCGGAGGAGAAAGCAAAGGACTTGCGAGACAGGTACATATCCTGCAACTCCGATTCGTTCTCCCAGGTGCCGTTTTCCACCGCCAGGTTGATATTGGAGGAATAGGAACCCGAGGCATTGGAGAAGATACGAGTCGCTGCCTGGCGCAGATCAATGCCCATATCCTTTGCCTGCTGCATCGCATGTTTGCGAACGAAGTTCATCTCCAGCGGCTCCTCGGCTTCGGCGGCCATTTTGACGGCCCGATCGAGCAACGCCATCTGGTTGATAAACAGATCGCGAAACACACCAGAGCAATTAACCACAACATCAATCCGGGGGCGTCCCAGCTCTTCTAGAGGAATTAGCTCCAGCTTATTTATCCGTCCCAAAGAGTCGGGCAGAGGTCGCACGCCGACCATCCAGAGGATCTGGGCCAGGGATTCGCCGTAGGTTTTGATATTGTCGGTGCCCCAGAGCACACAGGCGATCGTTTCCGGGTAGTTACCGCCATTTTCCTCAGACTGCCGAGCCAGCAGGCGATCAACCACCACCTTGGCCGATTTCACCGCTGCCGCTGTCGGAATGGACTGGGGATCAAGGGCGTGAATATTTTTTCCAGTGGGCAGCACATCCGGGTTGCGGATGGGATCCCCACCGGGACCGGGCAGGATGTATTGTCCATCCAGACCTAAAAGCAGCGCGCCCAGCTCATTATCGGCAACGACCTGCTTCAAGCAAAATTGTAAGTATTCAAACAGCGGCTTCAGCTGCTCCGTATCCACATGGGGGTAGCCAGCGGTATGCAGCGCTTCCACCCAGGCTTCCTTTTTGCCACCCATACTGAACAGGTTGGTCAGCATGGTTCGTTTGGAAACGCGCCCTTCCTCATCGATCTGGGTGTGAACCATTGCTGTCACAGAGAGGCGGGTTGCCTGGGTGATGTCGTTCAGGAGTTGAACGTCATTCAGAACGCCCCGATCGCTGCCCTGATAGATGTCATCAATATTTCGTCCCACACTATTGGCGATGATGCGGGGCAGGCTGACGATATCTTCTTCGGGGCGATCGAGTCCAGCGATGTTGACCAGGGTGGCGATCGCTTCCTCTGCGGTTGGGGGTTTACCAATCACATGCAACCCACAGGGAAGCAAGCGAGACTCTATCTCCATCAATTTGATATAGACCTTGCCCACGATCGTGTCCCGCTCCTCAGCGGTCATATCCTTGGCATCCTGATCCGGCAGGGCAATATCCTTATCCAGGTTTACCATCCGGCACTTATCCATGATGGTGCTGGTAATCGGAATCCCTCGGCCCGTGTCCTTCAAGGTTTGATAGGAGGCGATCAGCTCGCTCAGTTCCTTCAGCCCCTTATACAACCCAGCATTTTCGGCGGGGGGAGTCAGGTAGCTGATGGTTTCAGCGTAGGAGCGCCGTTTGGCGATCGTCGCTTCACTGGGATTGTTTGCCGCGTAGTAGTAAAGGTTGGGAATGGTGCCAATCAAACTATCGGGGAAGCATTCCTCAGACATGCCGATTTGCTTGCCGGGCATAAACTCTAGCGAACCGTGGGTGCC
>JBAUTA010000372.1:0-3198 GCA_049581985.1 Kovacikia sp. | reverse complement strand
TCACATTTCTGTACTTCACCCAAGTGCAAACCGCTATAAGGCGAAAGATCCGGGGATCACGGGAGCCAGGTCAGGTCACCAAGTCAGGTTATCTTTACATCCAGGAGGACACCACACGGAATCCGGTGTCGTAAAGGTTGGCCTCTGCTTCCAGCCTGCTGCGGGCTGCGGAGCGGCAGGATCTCGGCCCTGTGTTCCAGGAGCCTCCTCGTAATATGCGCTGACTAACTTCGCCATCGCTAATCCAGGCAGTGCCATCGGTGGGGGCACCGACATAGGTGGGGTGCCAATAGTCCTGGCACCATTCCCGTACATTACCGTGCATATCATATAATCCAAAGCTGTTGGCGACACCGAAGCTACCAACAATGGTGGTTTCCCGCCGATCGTCGCCAGTAGGTCCCTTGCCGTAGGCTCCTTTGCTGCAAATTCTAGCTTCGTATTCCCAATCGATACCGGAATAGTTGGCAAGGTCGGTGGTGATGGTTTCGCCGCAGGAAAAGGGAGTCAGGGTCAACGCGCGACAGGCATATTCCCACTCGGCTTCACTGGGAAGACGATATTCCCGCCCTGCATGAAGGGATAGGCGGGCACAAAATTCGATCGCCTCCACCCAGGAGATCTGTTCAATCGGTCGGGTTGGACCAGCAAAGCAAGCGGGCTGGGGTTCCAGCGGGAGATTGACTTTGGGGAGGCTGGCAACAGCGCTCCACTGTGCCTGGGTGACCAAATATTGCCCCATCCAGAAAGGGGCGATCGTCACTTCATGGGGAGGATGTTGGCAAGGATGCCAGCCCTCTTCAGTCTTGGAGGCTCCCATCAAAAAGCTAGCACCTGGGATTGCTACCAGTTCAAGCGTTATCCCTTGCCCCAACTCTTCAGTCAGACATTGCACTGACTTACGGTGCCGTTCCTGCGGTTGCCCCTGACTATCGACCGTGAGCGTTTCAAACTCGATTACAGAGAGATTAGACATAGTCAGGGAGTTACCGATTTTAGAGTTTGGATGGTTTCGAATTGGAGCAGGAGCAGCTAATCACGGAATGACGGAGAAGAAAAAGCGTTAACTATAGCGATCCGATTTGGATTGTGAGAAAGGATTCCGCAAAAATCCTTTCTCATAAAGCCTCTCACTCTCCCCAAGGATCTAGGGCTGCGATCGCAATTTCAGAATAGACTGAACCTGGTTAAATTCACTATCAGGCAGAAATCCCAAATATTCAGAAATTTTGGAACAAAAACCTTCATCATTTTTCATGACCTTTAATCATTTGCCAATAGTCATTTCCTACAAACGCATTGTCGATCTCAGTCACTCGAATCATCCGGGGATCCCGCTGTGGTCAGGGGATCCCCCGTGAAATTGACACCGATCGCGCAACTTGAGTCCGATGGTTACCATCTGAGACAGTTCTCGATGGGTGAGTATAGTGGCACCCACATGAATGCCCCTAACAGCTTTTTTGCGAGTGCTGCTGGAATTGACGCCTATTCACCCGTATCGCTTGTTGTTCCAGCTGTGGTCATTGATGTTCAGCAGCGGGCAGCGAGCGAGCCAGACTATAGCTTGACAGAACAGCACATTCTACTCTGGGAACAGCAGTATGGGGCGATCCCAGGGGGGAGTGTCGTGCTTCTATAAAACTCAACCCTCAACCTTCCGAAACTTGCTTGGGCTTGAGCGTTTCCACATCAGCGACGGCCAGTTCACCCTGGTGTAGCGTCCAGCACTGGTCGGCGATGTCTGCCAGTTCGCCCGCATCGTGGGAAACGATAAGCAAACTCCAGTGGGTTTTTAGCTTTGCCAGCAGGCTAATCAACTGTCGTCGCATGGACCAGTCCAGGCCAGCAGTGGGTTCATCTAGCAAGAGCAAATGGGGTTGGCGAATGAGCTGCACCGCAAAAGCCAGACGGCGTTGTTGTCCGCCGCTGAGGGAATTGGGGGAAGTACTCAGGGACAGATGGGCAAGCCCCACTTCGGTCAAGGCTTGCTGGATGCGATCGCTGGTCAATTCGGGATGCCCCAACCGCAATTCTTCCAGAATTGTCCCCCCACAAAAGTGCCGCTCTGGAAACTGGAAGACCAGCCCACTCAATTGCTGGAGATAAATCGAGTTAAGTTCCTGATCTCGCCAATGAAGGGATCCGGTTGTTTGTTCTACCAATCCTGCCAGAATTTCTAACAACGTCGTCTTGCCCGAACCACTGGGACCAATGACCAACCCCAGCTGCTGAGGCGCGAGTTCCAGGTTAATTGCCTTCAAGATTGGCTTATGACAGGCAGCTGGATGATAGGTCAGGTTGGTGAGATGGAGCATTAGGAAAGAATTTTGAGTTCTAAAGGAGAATTTTGAGTTCTGGGATTGATTCCCTGGAGCCTGGAATCTGACATTTGACGCATCTCTTGGACCTTTAACTCCCCTGGAACTTGTGGCCCTCGATCGCGTCAGCAGAATAACCCTACTCTAACCAACTTGGTTGCGAGATAGTATGGATTCTGGAGCTGACTGACCAGAATAGATAAGAACCTGTAAAAAAACAACTTCACTGCTTAACTGAACAGTCGGGTGCTGTGAGCGTCAGCGTAACGCACCTGCATTGCGGTTACTTTTAACAACCCTGAACATCTGGCTAAATTTTGTCTTCGCAGATTAAAAGTAACTTTCACGTTCAAGCAGGGATTCATGTACGAAGTCTACGGATTATGACGGATTGGTTTACTATGTCCCAGAAAGTTCGCCCAATTGTTGCTTCAAATGCCTTCAAAAAAGCTCTGAGTATCGTCAGTGCAGCAATCGTATCCCTTAGCCTGGGGGCGAGTCCTTCCTTTGCAAAAGACCCCTTCCGATCGACCAATGCTCGCCCAATCAGCGATATCACCGAATCTGCTTTCAGAGCTTTTTTTGAGCAGGGGGATTATACCGCCGCAGCGAAATATGTCAGCCAGTCCGATCCTAATGAGCCCATGACTCAGGCAATGAAGGCCTCGCTGGCTTATATCAACTGGCAAAATAGCAACGATCCACAAGTTTTGGAACAGTTTCATACCTTTGCGACGAGAACCCGTGATAGTGCGCAGGCATTGCTGCCTAAAGATGCTTTGCGGGGCAACCTCTACCTGGCGGTTGGGCATTTTCTGGAGGCAGCCTATGCAGTCCTCAAGGATGGCACCGTGAAGGGAACTCCCCAAGGCTTGAA
>JBAUTA010000371.1:0-3612 GCA_049581985.1 Kovacikia sp. | reverse complement strand
CCCATGATGTGGATGAGGCATTGCTCTTGAGCGATCGCGTCGTTATGCTGACCAATGGGCCTGAGTCTAAAATTGGGCAAATCTTAGAGGTGGATCTGCCCCGCCCCCGCAAACGACTAGAGGTAGTCAACCACCCCAGCTACTACTCTATGCGGAGTGAAATCATCTATTTTCTGAATCAACAGAAGCGGATCAAACAACTGCGATCGCGCAAGAAAGGAGCCGTTGCCCGCCACGGCTTAGAAAAGGTCAACCTGGAAATTGGCTTTGTGCCTCTGACGGCGTGCGCGCCCCTGGCGATCGCCAAAGAAAAGGGATTCTTCGCCCATCATGGTCTGGATGAAGTCAACCTGGTCCGCGAATCAAGCTGGCGTGGGATTCAGGATGGCATTGCGGGTAATTATCTGGATGCAGCCCAAATGCCGTCTGGAATGCCGATCTGGTTAACCCTGGGTGGCATGGAGGGTCAGTCCTTGCCAACCGTCAGTGCGCTCACCCTGACCCGCAACGGCAATGCGATTACGCTGGACAAACGCTTCTATGACCAGGGCATCCATACCCTGCAAGACCTGAAGCGGATGCTGTTGGAAAGCCAAACAAAGCAGCATGTGTTTGGGATGGTTCACCCAGCCTCGATGCACAATCTTTTACTGCGCTATTGGCTGGCTGCCGGGGGAATTCATCCCGATCACGATATCCAACTCAATACCATTCCACCTGCTCAAATGATTGCCAATTTGCAGGCTGGCAACATCGATGGTTTTTGTGTGGGTGAACCCTGGAATGTTCGCGCTGCTGTCGAGGGCATTGGGTATACGATCGCCACCGATCTGGAAGTGTGGAATGGCCATCCTGGGAAAGTTCTCGGAGTGCGCGAGGAATGGGCACTGGCATACCCAAATACCCACATTGCCCTTGTGAAAGCTTTGCTAGAAGCCTGTCGCTATTGCACTGAAGAGGCAAACCAGGAAGAGATTCGTGAGATCCTGGCTCGGCGTGAATACCTGAGCACTGACCTGCAATACATCTATTTGGGCGATCCCAATCCTCAGGTATGCAGTATCCATCCCTCTCCCAGAGAGTACGCCCATCACCAATTCTACGGTCAGGGAGTCAATCGTCCCAGCCGGACCGAGCATCTGTGGATGATGACCCAAATGGCACGCTGGGGCGATATTCCCTTTCCCCGTAATTGGGTTGAAATCCTGGAGCGGGTTTGTCGGGTTAGTGCGTTCAGCACGGCAGCACGGGAATTGGGGTTATCTAACCTGACCTACAGCCGAGGTGCCATTCAACTGTTTGATGGCACGACCTTCAATGCGGATGACCCGATCGGCTATCTCAACAGTCTAGAGATCAAACATGACATCTATATGGCAGAAGTGCCCTTAACGCTTTCAGCCGCAGCCCTGCGATGAGCACGAGTGATAGCCCTACAGGATCCTGGAATTAAGGGGATGGGGGGCTTCGCCCCCCTGGCGGGGGGCTACCTCTGTACCCTGTCCTAACCTGTAGGAGTAATGCTATAAATCAGTTCCTGGCCCCTTGCCCATAACCCGCCCTCAAATGAATTCGGGGCTCATAGTTGGAACCCATCGAACTGGGTTGAGTCTCAATCCGTAAGCGCCTTCGCTCGTTTGAATAACCTTTTCTTCCCCTTAGCTCGCCATTCATTGCGGGACGGCTGTTACAAGTGGCGCAAGATATTAGCTAACTATCCATTCCCCCTTTCTACCCATGCAAACTTTACCCATCCTGACTCCAACGAATTCCCACCATAAACAGGAACCGTTTTTAATCATCAACGATGTTTCTAAGGTCTATCCAACTCCCAAGGGCGACTATGTTGTGCTTGAGCAGGTCGATTTAGGAGTCCAAGAAGGTGAATTCGTTTGCGTGATTGGTCATTCTGGCTGTGGCAAAACCACGCTCTTGAACATGGTGGCAGGCTTCTCGCAGCCTACGAATGGATCCGTGACATTACATGGCAAACGGATTACCGAACCAGGCCCCGATCGGATGGTGGTCTTTCAAGGCTATGCGCTATTACCCTGGCTCACTGCCTACGAAAATATTTATCTGGCTGTGGATGCGGTGCATCCCAAAAAGTCCGAAGCAGAGAAGAAGCAGATTGTGCGAGAACATCTCGCCATGGTTGGGCTATCAGAAGCGGCACATAAGCAACCGGGGCAACTGTCGGGTGGCATGCGCCAGCGCGTTTCGATCGCCCGCGCCCTGGCAGTTCGTCCAGAGGTGTTGATTCTCGATGAACCGTTTGGTGCCCTCGATGCCATTACTAAAGAGGAATTGCAGGGTGAACTGCTGAAGATTTGGAATGACCACCGCTGCACTGTCTTGATGATTACTCACGACATCGATGAAGCGTTGTTCCTAGCCGATCGCCTAGTCCTGATGACCAATGGTCCGGCAGCAAAGATTGGTGAAATCATCGATATTCCGTTTCCAAGACCCCGCGACCGCGATCGCATTATGGAAGATCCGGAATTTTATAAACTGAGAAATTACATTCTGGATTACCTTTACAATCGATTTGCCCACGACGATGAGTAATTCATCATTCCAGGAGCCGTTTCGCAAGCGAACGGGTGCATTAGCGACCATGCATCAGAAGGAACAGGTCATCGCCCCTATTTTGGAACAGCGGCTTGGGGTACAAATTATCGTGCCCCAAGAACTGAATACCGATGAGTTTGGCAGCTTTACCCGTGATATCAAACGTCCTGGAGATCAACTGAATGCAGCCAGACTCAAAACGGAAAGGGCGCTGACATTAACCGGACTCACGTTGGCGTTTGCCAGCGAAGGCAGTTTTGGGCCACACCCATCGGTTCCGTTCCTGGCATGTGATCACGAAATTATGTTGTTAATCGATCGCAACCATGATTTAGAAATTATGGGTCGAGCCATTTCAACCGAAACGAACTATTGCTCCGAGCAAATCACCAGCATTGAGGCCGCTCTCGCTTTTGCCCAGAAGATTGGCTTCCCTGCCCATGGCTTAGTGGCAATGTCGGAGGCCCAACCGACACCCTCCACTTTTATCTTTAAAGGCATCACTGATGAGACTGAACTGATCGAAACAGTGACCGGGTTGCTAAAAAAATTTGGTCAGGCCCACCTGGAAACTGATATGCGCGCAATGCACAATCCAACCCGGATGAAGGTCATTGCTGCCGCCACCCACGATCTAGTTGATAAAATCAGCCAATGCTGTCCTCAGTGTGGCTGTCCGGGATTTGCTCCGGTCGCCCACCAAGCGGGATTGCCCTGTGGCCTGTGCAGGTTTCCAACCAACCTAACGCTGTTCGTTACCCATCGTTGCCAAAAATGTGATTTCAGTCACACAACCTATTTTCCAGATGGGCAGGAATTTGCCGATCCAGCTCAATGTTTATCCTGCAATCCCTAGTGTTGCAAAATCTATGATTTGCAACATGGGGGAGTGGGGGCTTCGCCCCCAAAAGGGGGTTCCCCCCCTTTACCCCCCTCCAAAACTTTCGTTTTGGTCTACTAGTGGTGCAAATCATAAATTTTACCCCCCTCCAAAACTTTCGTTTTGGTCTACTAGCACCCCCACCCTGGACCTTACCC
>JBAUTA010000370.1:0-1764 GCA_049581985.1 Kovacikia sp. | reverse complement strand
ATCCATTACTTTAAGCGTGAGGAAAATTCAGTAGTGCTAGAGAGGGCAGGATAAGGAAAAGGTAGGAGGATGGGCATTTCCCACCCTCTTACCCTTCCACCCTCCCTCAATGATCCTTCCCATCCTTCCTCCAATAGAACTACCCGAAATTCCTACGATCGCCCTCTCAATTTACACAATCCATTAAACTAACTCTAACGAGCAGAACGATGCCAACAACAACGCTTAATGTAATTCCTACCCTGGGAACAGCTTTCACTAATCTTTATTCAGTCACCGATTTAGGAACACCTCCCATCTCGTTGCTTCCTCCTACTGGATCTTTGAACACAGCGCTGGGTTCTGCCGGTCCGTTGGCCTTCCGTTCCAGCGACCCCAATACCCTTCTCGTTGGCGGTCCCGCAGATTTGCCGAATGCAACCATCTCTGCCGTTTCAGTGCAGCGTGACCCGAATAACCACATTATTGGCTTTGGTACGGCATCCCAGGTGTCCACAGCCCCTGGGCTGAATGGAGATGGCATTGATGCCGGTTTAACACCCAGTCCCGATGGCAGCGTGTTGTTCTACACCATCTATCCGGGGAACCAGATCGCTGAAATTAAGCAGGGCAGCAGCAGCCCCAATAAATTTATTGATTTGAGCACCCTTGGGATCAATGGCACAGGTTCGATTACCTTTGTCCCCACAGGCTTTACGGGGGCAGGTCACCTCAAAATCACGTCTTATACTGAGAGCAAAATTTACGACACGACGATTACCCCGGATGGTTCAGGCACATTTAACATTGCTAAACCATCGTCCTATGTCTCTCTCAGTGGCGGAGTTGATAGCATTACCTATATCAAGGGTGGCAATCCAGGGTTCACCAAGGATACCCTACTGGTTGCAGAGTACGATAACAGTACGATCGCTGCCTATGACCTCGATCCAGTGACTGGCGACCCAATCATCAGCACTCGTCATGTTTTTCTCGCTAATGCAGGCCGCCCACCGGAAGCACCCAACAATTCAGTCTTAAGTGCCGTTGCTGATCCCTTGACTGGAGACCTCTTGATTTCCACCTGGGATGGTCAAAGCAAAATCCTGCAAGTCAAAGGATTCAGCACAACTTCGGCCAACTTCTTGAATCTAGGGGATGCCGGTAATTTTGGTGCATTAGCCCTGGGGTCTGGCGCAAAGTTCTCTATGAGCAATTCGAAAACAACCATTAAGGGCAATGCAGGACTTGCCTCTAAGGGAATCCAGAATTTCTCAGATGGGCAAATCACTGGTTCCTATTTTGTTGATCCATTAGCGAACAATTCAAAAAAGAACAACGTCAAGATTCAAGGGGGGACAAAGAATCAATCCCTGGCAGCGGCAGTGAACACGGCGGTAAATGTTTCAGCTCTGGCTGCAACGTTCAAACCAACCCAAACGATTACTTCAAGTATCACAAAATCAACAACAATTATTGGTACGGCTCCAGCGCAGACTCAGGGGCTAAATATTATTAATCTAAGCTCCATTAATCTTACGGGTCCTAATCAGTTCCTGACACTGCAGGGTACGAGCAATGACTACTTTCTAATCAATGTGACAGGTTCAATCACCCTCACAAACTCTTCAGGCGGTATTCAACTGAGCGGCGGTATCGACCCATCTCACGTTATTTTCAATATCGTTTCACCATCAGGCACAGGACTCAAGGTTTCAGGGGGTGCAACGTTAGCAGGCACCTATCTGTCACCTTATGCTGCGATCGACTTCTCCTCTGGAACCC
>JBAUTA010000369.1:0-3896 GCA_049581985.1 Kovacikia sp. | reverse complement strand
CCCTACTACCGTTGACGGCCCCCCTTCGGTGCGACTCATTATTCAAGATGCTCACGATCGGGGAGCAACGGCTTTATATCTTCAAACAGGGCGTCCACCATTCTATCGACTTAGCGGCAAACTGCTTCCCCAAGAGCACATTGCCCCTCTTACAGTCGAACAGTTCCGCCATTACCTGAAAGAAATCCTCTCTCCACCTCAGCTCAAACATTATCTAGAGCATCGCAAACTAGATACCAACGCCCGTATTCCCGGTTTCATGCAGTGCCGCATTAACTGTGGCCCAACAGCCCAGGGAACTGATGCCATCAGTCTCAATTCGATTGAGATGGACGGTCCAGGGTTAGATGTGCAACGCCAGGGAACCGTCCGAGCAATGGTAGAAGATGCTTGCGAGTCAGGTGCTTCAGACATTCACTTGCAGGTAGGGGAAGTTCCCCGCTTCCGGATTCAAGGCAAAATGACCCGCCAGGAACATTATGGGAAAGTCACTACCCGCCAGTTTGAGGACTTTCTTCAGGAGGTGCTTTCCCCTGCTCAACATGAGCTCTTTCTTACCCGCCAGGAGCTAGATACGGCAGTTTTGTATGAGGGGCTGGTGCGATGCCGGGTCAACTGTTCCCAGTCAATCATGGGCGGTTCGATGGTGTTACGGCTGATTTCCCTGAAGGTGCCAACCCTGGAGGAACTGGGACTGCCAGATATGCTGGCGTACCTGGTTGAGGAAAAGCAGGGTCTAATCCTGGTTACGGGGCCGGTAAACTCTGGTAAGTCCACTACTCTAGCGGCAATGTTGCGGCATTTAAACGATACAATGTCGCGGAAAATTGTCACTATTGAGGACCCAATTGAGTATGTCCACGAGTCGCATAATAGCCTGCTGACCCAGCGAGAAGTTGGGTTGCATACGCATGAATTTAAAGAGGCATTACGGGCATCTCTGCGTCAGGACCCGGATGTAATTTTGATCGGAGAAATGCGCGATCGCGAAACCGTAGATACCGCCATCCGGGCTTCGATGACGGGACATCTGGTTCTAGGCACCCTGCATACCAAAGGTGCGGTCAATGCGTTCAAGCGGCTGCTCAACTTTTACGCTCCAGATGAGCAGGAAACTATTCGAATTCAGATTGTGGATGCATTACGAGCAGTGATTGCCCAGGCACTCGTTCCCACGGTGATTGGTGGGCGAACAGCCGCCCTGGAAATTATGCTGAATACCGACGCAATTCGAGACTACTTACAGAAGGGAGCGATCGAAGAAATTTACCTCCTCATGGAAGAGGGAAATGATGGTAGCCAAACCATGAACCAGGCGCTTTTCGATCTATATGAAGCTGGGGTAATCATACCCAACGATGCCCTGGCGGCTTCCCTGATGCCGGAAGATTTGAACTATATGCTCAAAAATCATACTCGCCGTTCCAGCCGTTCCGGGTTGATTTCTTCGGAATACTTTAGTCGGTAATCAGGACCCAGTAGGGACAAAAGGAAACCTCAATTTCTGTCTTTTCCACCTTTAGGGAGAGAAGAAACGGTTGGACTAAGTTAGAATGGGTTCAACTTGATCCCCAGGAGTTTCTTGCCTGAATGCGTGAATCCTTTGGCAATTTGGATTCTCATTCAAAAGATGCAAGTCATTTACGACCTGCAACCCCGCTTGGGAACTTTTCCGCTAAGCTTTTAATCCCTTCGGAAAAAGTTCTTGAAGCAAAGACTGTTGGGTTTACTTCCTCTCTCTTGCGTAAGCGCGTTTTGAGCTGGCTCAAGAAAAGCGTCCCCGATAGTCGTCTCCAGCACATTTTGAGAGTTGAGGAGATGGCGGCTAAGCTGGCGCGTCATCACCAACTCGATGAAAGTCAGGCAGCTCAAGCAGGGCTAATGCACGATCTGGCAAAGTTCTTTAAACCTAAGCGGCTTTTGCAAATGGCCCAGGCAGAAGGTTTGAAGCTAGACTCGGTGACTCAGGCAAATCCCCATCTGTTACATGCGGAGATTGGGGCGATTGTTGCTCGGGATGAGTTTGGCATCTCGAATAAAACAGTTTTACAGGCAATCCGTAATCACACGTTAGGATCTCCCGGTATGGGTCCCTTAAGCTGCGTTGTCTTTTTGGCCGACAGTTTAGAGCCAGGACGGGGTGAAACATCGGAGCTCGAACAGTTGCGGCAGATCTGCTGGCAAAATCTCCATCAAGCGGTCTGGTTGACCTGTGATTACTCATTAAAAGATTTACTTGCTACTCGCCGATCGGTGCACCCCCGCATGGTACTGACGCGCAATTGGGCGATGGAGAGCTTTCAAAAGTGGAATTCCAAGATCAAGGGGTAATGGAGGTAAAGGGTAATGAAAATACTGCCATCGTTGGAGAGAGGATTTCAAGAGATCCTTGAGTTGAGATTCATCGGGTAAATTACGTAAGGAATTTAAGATTGAATGCCAAAATCTTCTAAAGCACAATTTTCATCTTCTGTTTTAGGAACCGCTGGCGTACTCAACCAGCTCACTGAAGTGCAAGATCCTAGTCTAAATCTGGTATTGACAATCGTGCGGGCGGCTGAGGAACGGAAAGGGGCTGACATCACTGTCCTACGGGTGACGGAGGTATCCTCTTTAGCCGACTACTTTGTTATTGTGACTGGCTTCTCGAAGGTGCAAGTGCGGGCGATCGCGCGCTCAATTGAGGAAACGGTAGAGCAGGAATTAGAACAGATCCCTACCCGTAAGGAAGGACAGGTAGAGGGAACCTGGGTTTTGCAAGATTACGGAGATGTGATTGTGCATATTCTGATGCCTCAGGAGCGAGATTTTTATGACCTGGAAGCATTCTGGGGGCACGCCGAGCATGTAAATTTGGAATCAGTAATCAGTTAATTTCCAGTGTCCCAGGCGCTCAGTTGAAAATAAACCAGGGCCAGAGTTGCAGTCAAAAGCAGGGTTGCGGCTGCAGCGGCATAGCCAAAATCGAACTGGGTAAAGGCCTGATCGTAAATGTAGTAGACCAGCAGGTTGGTGGAATTTAGTGGCCCACCCCCGGTAATTACGTATACCTGCTCAAAACTGCGAAGGGTGAAGATAGCCGTTGTGACAGCGGCAAAAATTAGCGTGGGACGCAGGCCAGGTAAGGTGATATGCCAGAATTTTTGCCAGGGGCCAGCCCCATCCAGTTCGGCTGCCTCGTAGCGGCTCCCAGGAATCGCCTGAAGTCCTGCTAGAAAGACAACCATATTGAATCCCAGTTGTTTCCAAACGCTTAGCAGAATTAGCACCGGCATTGCCCATTGGGTACTGCTTAGCCACGGTACGGGTTCCATCCCAACTGTTCCGAGCCAACTATTTACAGGTCCATCAGTCTGAAATAGCCAGCGAAAGCCGAGACCAACGGCAACCAATGAGGTGATGGAAGGGATGAAGTAGGCCGTTCGCAGTAAACCCCGCAGTGCAAAGGTGCGATCGAGCAATACCGCCAATCCTAAAGGAATAACCAGGCTGGGAATGACGGTTGCCAGGGTGAAATAGAGCGTATTCTCCATTACCTGCCAGAAATCGGGACTGAGCAGCAACCGCCAGTAGTTTCTTAAGCCAATCCAGTGGATGCCTGCACGGGTAAAGCTACCTGTGGTGAAGCTGAGATAAAACAGGTAGGCGATCGGGTACAGCACAAAAATACCCAGCAGAATCAGAGCAGGAGCTAGAAAAATCCAGGCAGCGATCGCCTCGTTATCCAGAAGTTGATACCGATTGTTCTGGGGTGAGGGCATGATTTTGGATGTTGAATTTTAGAGTGTTACTGAAAAGCAGGATACTTGGCAACGAAGTTCCCATCATCCAGCCCTATTCTGATCTAATACCAATTTAAATAGCGAACAGGGCAGATTAGGGACGGGGTGCAGGGG
>JBAUTA010000368.1:0-3411 GCA_049581985.1 Kovacikia sp. | reverse complement strand
CTCAAAAGGTGCGGATCCGCGCAGGCCTCGACTTGCGAGAATTACGAGAGGTGAAACTGGGGCAAGACAACCCCGTTTTGCCTCCAATCCAGGCCAATAATAACGGTCAATCCCTGTCCCAAAGTCTGGTATCGCCGTCGCCCCTGGCTCCAATCAACTCCCCGGTGACGTCTCAACTAGACGCCTATACCCAGGTTGAATTCACGACCAACCTGCGTCCCTTTATCGTTTCGGGCGCAGTTAGTTTTCGTCTGGGTGCAGGAGGAACGGACTTCTACGGCAGTTTCCGAGACTTTCTAAATCCCAATCAGATTAATGAAGATGTGCGGTTTGATGCCTCGATCAATGCCTTTGCCACGGGACGAATTGGCGACTGGTTGTTGACTGCGGCGTTTAATAACCAGCGTCCCCTCAACCAGACCTGCGACGGCACCACCCGTCTGTTCCGCGATACCCAGTTCTGCGACCAAACCTACCCCACCTATGGGGACAGTTCCACGACCGATTTTCTGACGCCCTCGATCGACAGCGTGTACGCGCGCCTGGAGCGAACTTCGTCGGTGCCGGGGGCGGGTACGGACTACTTCATGTGGGGCGACTACAGTTCACCGGAATTTGCCACCCCGTCCCAACTCTATACCGCAACAAACCGCCAGTTGCATGGCTTCAAGGGCAACTATAACCTTGGCAACTTGCAGATTACTGCCCTCTACGGCAACAATTTGCAGGGCTTCCAGCGCGATACGATCGCCCCCAACGGCACCAGTGGCTACTATTTCCTATCCCGGCGACTGGTGTTGGGCGGTAGTGAAATTGTCTACCTGGAAACCGAGGAAATTGAACGCCCTGGGACCGTGGTATCTCGCAAACAGCTTGTCCGGGGGCCAGACTACGAGATTGACTATGATCGGGGTTCTCTTCTGTTTCGGCGTCCGATTCAGCAGATTGACTTTGACCCGTTTGGCCGCACCCGCGTCTACCGGATTGTTGTCACCTACCAGTATGACGGTACTAATACAGGCGATACCAATCTTTATGCCGCCCGCTTGCAGTACAACCTCTCACGGGAATTTCAACGGGAAAGCTGGCTGGCAGCAAGTTACCTGTTGCAAGACGAAAGCGGTCGCCAGTTTGAGTTATATGGTGCCGATGCCTACATTCCAATCGGCAAAGATGCCCGTCTGATTGGGGAATTTGCCCGCTCAAACAACGATTCCATTTTTCAGGGCAACGTCAGCGGCAACGCCTACCGCTTTGAATTCAATGGCAGCTTGTTTGATGGGCTACTTGCCCGCGCCTACTACAACTCCGTAGACGAAAATTTTGCCAATAACGCCACCTTTAGCTTTACCCCTGGGCAACGCCGTTATGGTGCCGAGGTCGCTGCCAAGGTGGGACGAACCACCCAATTGCAGTTCCAGATTGATCACGAAGCGAACTTTGGGATTGCCTCCAGTACGCTGAATGCCTTGACAAACCTGTTTGACCCCCGCCCAGAACCTATTCCTGGTAGCCAGGTAGACAACAGCTTGACCACAATCCGGGCAGGGGTGCTGCAAAAATTTGGAGCTGCGGATCTAAGCCTGGAGTGGCTTAACCGCTCCCGCGCTGACAGCGTCGCTGGTCGGCTGACGGAAGACAGCAATCAGATTGTTTCCCGCCTCACCTACCCCATCTTCAAAGACCTCATTTTTCGGGCCCAGAGCGAACAGAATATTGGCAGTGAAGACCCACTTTATCCCAGCCGCAACACGGTCGGGCTAGATTGGAGACCCTATCCTGGCATGACGGTAAGACTGGCGCAGCAGTTTATCTCCTCAACTTCCCAGCTTCAAAACAATTCGATTACAACGCTGGATACGGTTTTTGACCAAAAGTTAGATGAGGATACAACTTTTACGGGGCGCTATTCGATTTTGAACGGTGTCAGTGGGTTGACAAGCCAGACGGCCTTCGGGCTCAATCGCCGGATAGTGATTGCCCCTGGTTTGCGTGCCACCCTTGCCTATGAGCGGATTTCGGGCGATATCTTTGCCTACACCGGGGCTGGACAACAGTTTGCCCAACCCTACGCGGTGGGGCAGAGTTCTGCTTCCCTCGGTGTGACGCAAGGGGATGCCTATTCCATTGGGCTGGACTACACAGACAACCCCAACTTCAAAGCCAGCGGTCGCTTTGAATATCGCACCTCTGATCTGGGCAACAATCTGGTGATTTCAGTCGCAGCAGCGGGTAAACTGTCACCGGCCCTGACAGCCCTAACTCGCTACCAGCAGGCAAACTACGCCAATCAACTGTTAACTGGCATTGGGGGTGACTCGATTAACTTCAAGCTGGGTATTGCCTATCGCAATCCATTCAGTGACAAGTTTAATGCCCTGTTGAGCTACGAATTTCGCCAAAATCCCTTTACGACACCAGATTCCGTTAATTTCGGGACAGAAACTGGCGGCACGAATCATCTGGTTGCGATCGAAGCCATCTATGCCCCCAACTATCGCTGGGAGTTGTATGGCAAATTTGCCCTGCGGAGCAACCGCTCCTACCTGGCTCAGGATTTGCTTGGCACCAATGCCATCACCCTGGGACAACTGCGGGCGACCTACCGCCTTGGCTACCGCTGGGATGTCGGTGGAGAGGTGCGCTGGATCAGCCAATCCCTCGTTGGCTATGACGAAGTGGGATTTGCCGTGGAAGCAGGCTACTACTTAACCCCCAATATCCGAGTCGGATTGGGCTACAGCTTTGGACAGGCGAAAGATCGTGACCTGGGCGATCGCTCCAAAGGTGGCCCCTACCTCCTGTTTACCCTGAAGTTAAACGAGCTGTTTGAGGGGTTTGGCCTCCAACGCGCATTCCCGGAGAATGCCGCGCCCAAACTTGCACCGCCTCAACAGCGGGAGTCTGTTCCAAAATCGGTCGCAATTGAGCCCAGTTCCCAAGCGCCTCCGCCTGCTGAACCCGTAACCCAACCCACATCTGGAGGACAGGGGCAATGAAGAATCTGAGGAGTGAAGCGCCACTAAACCCTAGGGGTGGGCTACCCACAGGCAACGGAAAGACGGAGAACCAGAGAGGAAGCGAGGGGAAGAAGAAAAACCCTTCCCTGCGCCCCTGGGTTTCCGCCGTGCCCGCTGCCCCTGTACTTTTAACTAGCATTGCTCTGTTAACCGCCAGTCCTCTCCTGGCAGCCCCCGATCCAGCACCCGCTTTGCGGGTAGTCGTCAACAGCAACCAGGATGGACCGGTTCAACCCGATGATGTCCTGACCTTGCGGGAGGCGATCGAGCTGATCAATGGTACCCTTCCCCTGGATCAACTATCGGCAGCCGAAAGAGCCCAGGTGGAACAACTGGGACCGGGGCTGCCTGCCCGGATCGACTTCAACCTGCCCACCGACCAAACAACCAT
>JBAUTA010000367.1:0-12241 GCA_049581985.1 Kovacikia sp. | reverse complement strand
CGACCCGATCGGGATTTTTGCCCCCGCATCCCAAAGCCACAGCTTGCGCCTTGACCTGCCGCAATTCCTCGACCAACGCGGCGAGGACGCTTTTGGGAGCCTTCTTTAGGCTGTGCATCGTTGAGTCTCATGGTGTTTTCTGGTAATGGAATTAGGCATAAAGGCTTTCAAGCGGAAGTCCACGTTCTTCAGCAACTTCCGAAAAAGTTCGCAGGACCTCTAGAGCATTGACTGCAGCTCTTGCATTGTTGAGGGGATTACCGGAACCCAATTGCTTTGCCAGAACGTTGCGAACTCCTGCCAGTTCAAGAACAGTACGAACCGCTCCTCCAGCAATTACCCCTGTACCTGGGGCAGCAGGACGGATCATCACCTTAGCGCCGCCGCCTGCTCCAGTCGTAGGATGGGGAATAGAGTTCGACTTAGTAAGGGGAACTTCAATCAGATGCTTCTTGCCGTCGGCAACGCCTTTCTTCACGGCACCGATGACATCACTTGCTTTGCCCACGCCTACGCCCACCTGTCCTCGCTCGTTGCCTACAATCACGATCGCCCGGAAACTGAGTTTTTTCCCACCCTTGACGACCTTTGTCACACGCCGAATTTGGACGACCCGCTCTTGCCAGTCTGTTTCCTTTTCCCGACTCTTAGTATTTTTCCGACCCTTTGCCATAGTTAGCCTCTTGTCATTTGTCATTTGTCATCTGTCGCTTGTCATTTGTCATCTGTCATTTGTAAGGTGCTTGAATAACCAATGACCAATGACCAATGACCAATGACTAAAAAATCAACCCTGCTTCACGGGCAGCTTCCGCCAGTGCCTTTACCCGACCATGATAAAGATTACCACCCCGATCGAAAACAACCTGATTAATGCCTTGTTTAAGCGATCTCTCGGCAATCAGCTTGCCGACCACAGTGGATGCCTCACGATTTGCGCTGGCACTCAGGTTAGGCTTCACCTCTGGATCCAGGGTGGAGGCAGACGCGAGTGTATGCTGCGTTGTATCGTCAATCACTTGAGCATAAATATGTTGATTAGAGCGAAACACCGCTAACCGGGGACGTTCTGTGGTGCCGATAACGGTGCGACGAACCCGACTATGCCGACGACGGGTTGACTCCTTACGACTTAATTTCATATCTATTTCTTCCCTGCCTTACCAGCCTTACGTCTAACGAACTCGCCTGAGTAACGAATGCCCTTACCCTTGTAAGGCTCTGGCGGACGAACTGCCCGGATGCGAGCGGCAGTGTTCCCGACAATCTCTTTATCAATTCCGCTGACGATGACATTCACGTTCCCTTCTACCGCAACCTGAATGCCAGCGGGCGGCTCCATCTCAACAGGCTTGCTATAGCCTACATTCAAAATCAGATTGCGACCCTGAACCTGGGCCCGATAACCAACGCCTTGAATTTCCAGACGACGCTGAAACCCCTGAGAAACGCCATCCACCATGTTGGCAACTAGTGTGCGGCAGAGTCCATGACGTTGACGGGCAATCCGGGATTCATCCCGTCGGGTCACCAGTATGGTATCCCCTTCTTGGGATACGATGACTTCACCCGGTAGAATTCTGGATAGTTCACCTTTGGGACCTGTCACCGTAACAGATTGCCCGTCAATGGCTACGGTCACCTTATTGGGAATACTGATGGGACGTTTACCAATGCGAGACATAACCGACTACTCCTAACTCAAAACCATTGTTGATGTTTAACAGCAAGGGTTGCTAACAACAAATCACTTGACTCTATCGAGCCAATTCACCAGACATAACAAAGAACTTCACCGCCGAGTCCGGTTCGACGAGCTTCGCGATCGGTCATAATCCCGCTGGACGTTGAAATGATGGCGATGCCAATGCCACCCAGTACCTTTGGCAGTTCCCGGCGGTTTGAGTAGACCCGGAATCCTGGTTTACTGACACGCTTGAGCGTATTGATAATAGGTCGTTTTCCCTTACCCTTGTATTTCAGGGAAATTACCAGATTTCGTTTAACGCCTTCACCCACTTCCTCATATTCCGAAATAAAACCTTCGTCCTTGAGGACTTTGGCAATGCTTCGGGTCATTTTAGTGGATGGAACTTCGGTCGTTTGATGACGAGCCAGATTGGCGTTCCGAATCCGCGTCAGCATATCTGCAATAGTATCGTTTGCCGCCATAGTTTTCCCTTGATAAACCTGCCTTAGTTATCCCGGAAGGGCATGCCTATCTCTTTTAGTAAGGCGCGGCCCTCCTCATCGGTGGTTGCAGTCGTGATAATTGAAATGTCCATCCCACGAATCTGATCAATCGAGTCGTAGTCTACTTCTGGAAAGATGAGCTGTTCCCGAATGCCCAGTGTGTAATTACCCCGTCCGTCAAAGCTCTTAGGGCTAACGCCGCGAAAGTCCCGAATTCGGGGAAGCGCGAGGTTGACCAACCGATCCAGAAAAGCGTACATTCTTCCCGCCCGAAGCGTGACCATGATCCCAACGGGCATTCCCTGACGGAGTTTGAAGCCAGCGATCGCTTTCTTCGCACGAGTCACCACAGGCTTTTGCCCGGTAATAATCGCGATTTCAGCCAGAGAAGCTTCCAGCGCTTTGGCGTTCTGGGCTGCTTCTCCCAAACCCCGGTTGACGGTAATCTTCGTTAGCTTGGGAACCTGATGAATATTGGTATAACCAAATTGCTCCATCAGTTTTGGGACAATCTTTTCCTGATACTGGGTTTTAAGTCGTTCTGCCATAGTGTGATTCCTTTCAAATCCCTGGGCTTGGTCAGGGAGTAGTGCTGAGCTTGGAGCTTTGAGTTAGAAAGTTTTAGATAATTTAGAACTCAAAACTTACAACGATTAATCGATGATTTCTCCTGTCTTCTTCAGCATCCGCACTTTGCGCCCATCCTCAGTAAAGGTGTAGCAGATGCGGCTAGCAACCTTCTGTTTTTCCGAGTAAAGCATTACGTTGGAGCTGTGAATCGGTGCCTCGCTGGTGACAATTTGCCCCGACTCACCTTCCTGACTAGGCTTAACGTGCTTGGTCCGAATGTTGACACCCTTGACAATGACCTTGCTATTCTTGGGACTTGCCTCAAGAATTTCGCCGACTTTGCCCTTGTCTTTGCCAGCGATAACTTGAACGGTATCGCCCTTTTTGACATGCATTTTGTGGCGGGTTGGAGCCGCTTTACTGATTGCCATCACAGCACCTCCGGAGCTAAGGAGACAATTTTGGTGAAGTTTTTGTCCCGTAGTTCACGAGCTACGGGTCCAAAGACGCGAGTTCCTCTGGGATTACCGTCATTGTTGATGAGCACGGCAGCATTATCATCGAAGCGGATGCTCATGCCACTATCCCGGCGCAGACTCTTACGGGTACGAACAATCACCGCTCGCACCACGTCTGATTTTTTCACTGCCATGTTGGGAATCGCGTCTTTAACGACGGCGATGATGACATCTCCTACGCCGCCATAACGACGGTTACCGCCACCCAGAACACGGATACACATCAGCTTCTTGGCACCGCTATTATCTGCCACATTCAGGTAGCTTTCTTGTTGAATCATCGGTTCCTCCCTCTATACCCGAATTGAGGATGTAATAATTTCCGCTACAGTCCAAAACTTAGTACGGCTCAAGGGGCGGGTTTCCTGGATTCGGACGCGATCGCCCACCTTGCACTTATTCTCTTCATCGTGGGCCTTGTAGCGTTTGGTTCGCGCCACAATTTTTCCATACTTAGGGTGGGCCGCGCGACTCTCCACTGCGACCACTACGGTTTTGTCCATTTTATCGCTGACGACTAAGCCAACTCTCTCTTTTACTGCCATTGAAGATCTCCGAGGATGAAGGATAAAGGATGAAGGATAAATTTTGAGGTTTGGATAGACGCTGATTCTGATAATCTGTAACAGCTTTAGCCTTTGCCCTTAGTCTTCATCCTCTTGTTTCAACTGGCGCTCTCGTTCAACAGTCATTAGCTGAGCCAATCGATGACGGGCATGCTTAAACTGATGGGGCTTTTCCAGCTGACGGGTGCCTTTCTGGAATCGGAGTTGGAACAACTCGCGTTTAACTGCCAGGATCTGCTCTTGCAAATCTTCGTCATTCAGGTTCCGAGCTTCTTCAATCTTGGGAAGAGGCATGGTTCAGGACTCCTCCGTTTCACGGGTAATAAATTTAGTTTTAATGGGCAATTTAAAGGATGCTAGCCGCATTGCTTCCCTTGCAGTTGCCTCTGGGACTCCGGTAATTTCAAATAAGACCCGACCGGGTTTAACGACTGCGACCCAAAATTCGGGGGCACCTTTACCCGAACCCATCCGGGTTTCCGCCGCACGCTGGGTTACAGGCTTGTCTGGGAAGATGCGAATCCAGATTTTACCGCCCCGACGGATATAGCGAGTCATCGCCCGCCGACTAGCTTCAATTTGACGTGAAGTAATCCAGCAAGGCTCCATTGCCTGGAGGCCGAAATCGCCAAAGGAAAGCGTGCTACCACGAGTCGCCAGACCTCTCATGCGCCCGCGCTGCTGTTTACGAAATTTTGTTCTTCTTGGACTTAACATGGCTGTTCATTAAGGTGTCAGGTATCCGGTATCCAGTGTCAGGGAGGTAGGAGTCAGGGATTAGGGACTAGAAAAACTTGTTTCCCACACCCAGTTGCCCTTTTATCCTCTACCCTTCAGCCGTTATCCTTCATTTGATCGATCTTCAAATTGTTGACGGCGGCGCTGCTGGCGACGGCGGGGCTGATTGTTTGTAGGAGCGGGCTGCTCTTCTTGACCGGGGATGATTTCGCCTTTGAACACCCAGACTTTGATGCCCAGCGTGCCATAAATGGTTTTGGCAATCGTGTAGGCGTAATCAATATCGGCTCTAAGGGTATGTAGAGGAACCCTGCCTTCGCGAGTCCACTCTGGGCGGGCGATCTCAGCCCCATTGAGGCGACCACTGACTTGCACCTTAATGCCTTCGATGCCCGCCCGTTGGGCACGTTGAATTGCCTGACGCACCACTCTTCGGAAAGAAACCCGTCGTTCTAACTGCTGGGCAATGTATTCGGCAATCAGGGCTGCATCGGCATCCACGCGAGCGACTTCAACCACATTAATGCGAATCTGACGATCGCCTCCCCCCAACGCTTGCTGAAGATCCGCACGCAGAGATTCAATTCCGGTGCCACCTCGACCAACGACAACCCCTGGACGAGCGGTTCTCACTTCCAGATCAATCTGGTCAGCCTTGCGCTCAATGCGTACTTCAGAGATCCCCGCACTACTCAGCTTCTTCTCTACAAGACGACGAATGATGAAATCCTCTTGCAGTAGTTCTGGGTAGCGCTTGGTATCGCTAAACCAGCGCGAACGGTGTTCTTGGGTAATCCCCAGGCGAAACCCGGTTGGATGAATCTTCTGTCCCACGAGTAAATCCTCTATAGCAGTCGTTGTATCAACGGTCGATCAAATTAAATAGCAATTACATTGTTGCGATTATTCGTCGTCACCTGGGGCAACCGCGATCGTGATGTGACAGGTTGGCTTGCGAATCTGGTATGCCCTTCCCTGCGCCCTCGGTCGAAACCTCTTCAAGGTTGGTCCCTGGTCGGCATAGGCTTGAGATACGACCAATCCTGCCCGATCGTATCCTTCGTTATGCTCCGCATTTGCAGCAGCAGAACGCAGCACCTTTAAGACTGGCTCACAGGCCCGATAGGGCATGAATTCCAGAATGATCAGAGCCTCTCGATAGGAGCGTCCCCGGATCTGATCTAGAACCCGACGTACCTTATGGGGAGACATCCGGATGTAACGGGCGATCGCTTTAACTTCAATAGTGGTATCAACAGCCATAAATTTCTCCTTTAGCTATCAGCGGTCAGCAGCCAGCCTAGATTGCTCCTTGATAGCTGACAGCCCATGCCTTCCTTATCGACGTGCCTTTTTGTCACTCCCTGCATGCCCCCGGAAGGTGCGGGTCGGGGCAAATTCGCCCAACTTATGCCCCACCATTTGCTCTGTTACATAGACAGGAACATGCTGGCGTCCATTGTGGACAGCAATGGTATGGCCAATCATCTGCGGCAGGATAGTTGATGCACGTGACCAGGTTTTGATCACCTGCTTTTCTCCCTTAACATTCAGGGCTTCAACTTTACTGAGAAGATGATCAGCAACAAACGGACCTTTTTTTAATGAACGAGACATAGTTCAACCCAGCCTTGAATCGATTTTGGATTTTGGATTTTAGATTTTGAATGTTGGATTCTGGATTGAATCGCCAATCGTAGGATCTCAAATTCTGGAATCTCAAATCCTAGGATTCCCGACCGCCCTTACCTCGCTTGGAGGATTTGCGACGACGACGAACGATCAGTGCATTGCTAAGCTTTTTCTTCTTACGAGTTTTGTAGCCCAGCGTTGGTTTACCCCAAGGGGTTACGGGACCAGAGCGGCCAATTGGAGCCCGACCTTCACCGCCACCATGGGGGTGGTCTACCGGGTTCATCACACTTCCCCGAACTTCGGGTCTGCGTCCTTTCCAGCGTTTACGCCCCGCCTTACCAAAGGTGGTATTTCTGACATCGCCGTTACCCACCTGTCCGATCGTGGCGTAACACTCGCGACGGATCAGGCGCACTTCACCGGAGGGCAGCTTGAGGGTCACAAAATTGCCTTCCTTAGCCGCAACCTGAGCGCTGGCTCCAGCCGCCCGGACAATTTGTCCCCCTTTTCCGGGAACAAGTTCGACGTTGTGAACCACCGTACCCAAAGGAATATTGCCTAAGGGGAGGGCGTTTCCTATTTCGATCGGAGCATCTGGGCCAGAACGAATTACAGTGCCAACTTTTAAGTTGGCGGGATGAAGAATATATCGCTTTTCCCCATCCTGGTATTGAACCAGGGAAATCCGTGCATTCCGGTTGGGATCGTATTCAACCGAGACGACCTTGGCAGGAATGTTATGTTTATTCCGCCGAAAATCGATCACGCGGTAGAGGCGCTTATGGCCTCCTCCCCGGTGGCGGCAGGTAATCACCCCCCGATTGTTGCGTCCCTTAGGACGGTGGCGCGATCGTGTTAGTGATTTTTCCGGCTCACTCCGGGTAATTTCAGAGAAATCTGAGACTGCCAGCGTGCGAGTTCCAGGGGTGGAAGGTCGATAAAAACGGATGCCCATAAGGTTCAGCTCTTGAGGATTTTGGATTTTGGATTTTGGATTTTGGATAGGAATTCCAACAGTCCAAACTCTGCGATTCGTTAAACTTCTGGAAACAGGGTAATGGAGTCGCCTGCCGCCAGGGTGACGATCGCGCGCTTATATAAGGGACGATGGCCAGAGAATTTACCCACTCGACGGGTTTTGCGAGGAGGGTTTTGGGTTTTAACTGCGGTCACTTTGACTTCAAACAGGGTTTCGATTGCTGCTTTTATCTCAGGCTTGGTTGCCTTGGGAGCCACCTCGAAAGTGTACTGATTGTTCTCTAATAGAAGGGTTGCTTTCTCAGTTACGATCGGGCGACGAACCAAATCAGCAAGGGCCCGGGGATCGAATTCAGTCATCACCGTAGACCTCCTGGATTGTTGTCAGAGCAGATGTGGTTACCACAATTTGATCGGCTGCCAGCAGATCGTAAACATTCAGGTTGCTGGCAGAAATCAACCGCAAGTCTGCAATATTACGGGCAGACAGGTAAACAGTTTCGTTTCGTTCAGCCACAATGATTAGCACCTTCGATCCGGGTTCAACACCCCAACCCGCTAACGCTTTTGCCATCTCCTTTGTCTTTGGGCGGGGCAGATTTTCAGCAAAATCTTGCACCACGATCAAATCCTCAATCCGGCTTTGAAAAGCGGTTCTGAGCGCCAGCCTGCGTTCCTTGCGATTCATCTTAAGGCTGTAATCTCTGGGCTTAGGACCAAAAATAACACCGCCACCCCGCCAAAGGGGAGACCGATTAGACCCAGCACGGGCACGACCTGTTCCTTTTTGCCGCCAGGGTTTACGCCCCCCCCCGCTGACTTCAGCCCGGGTTTTGGTAGAAACAGTTCCCTGGCGAGCATTTGCCAATTGACGAACCAGGGCACGGTGAACAATATGGGAAGCATTTGACTCACTAGCGACTTTTAACTCTAGCGAAGCCGTTCCTGCCTCTGCTCCCTGCCAATCCTTAACGATACAATCAACCATATCCTTAACCTTGTCTCTCAGATGCTTTGAGGTTTATGCACCCCATCGATATTTCTGAATTTCTGAATTTCCGATCCCGTCCTTACTTCCCTACCCGTTTGGCGGGCACCACATTCACAAAAGCACCGGGCTTGCCAGGAATGGCACCCTTAATTAGTAGCAAGTTGCGATCGCTATCCACGCGAAAAACGGTCAACTTGCGAATCGTGACGCGGGTGCCACCCAACCGACCCGCCATCTTTTTACCGGGATAGACCCGGCCCGGTGTCGTGCCTGCACCCGTTGAACCTGGCTGACGGTGATTCTTAGAGCCGTGTGCCATCGGCCCCCGTCTGAAGTTGTGGCGCTTTTGGTAGCCTGCAAATCCGCGACCAATGCTGGTACCAATAACATCAACGATTTGACCAGGCGAGAAAGCATCTACCTTAATTTGTTGGCCTAACTCAAACTGGCCAGCATCCTCCAGGCGATACTCACGCAAATGGCGCACAGGGGATGAACTCGATTTAACGAGATGCCCCAGTTCTGGCTTACTTAACGCCTTCTGAGAAACTTCGCCATATCCTACCTGAATAGCAGAATATCCGTCAGTTTGAGCTGTTTTAACCTGGGTTACAGTGCACGGTCCTGCTTGAATGACAGTGACAGGAATGGCTTTTCCTGTTTCATCAAACACCTGGGTCATGCCAAGTTTGGTGCCGAGAATGCCGAAGGACACGGTACGGGCTCCCTTTTCTACACGCTACTTCCTACACAATAAAAGCGAACAAGACTTTCAACCTTTACGGGTTAACATTCTTGCTCCGACAGATTTAATACGGTTTAAAGACAAGACGAAACGATTAACCAAGAATCGGGAAACCCGATCGATAGCATCGGAAAATCTTGCTTTTTTTAGCTAACTTCTCTAAATCAGCCTCAAGAAGCTGAAAAACCTAGCTTAAGCACCGGACCTGCTATCCTTACCGGGACTTGAGCAGCGAGCCGCTCAGTATCCCTACCGAAGGAGCAAATTCATAGTGGAATCAAATTAGTCTGTCAAACAATCTGATTCTCGCCGGGGCGCTCTGCGGTTGAAAATTTTAGCCGCAGTTATCCAATATAAGGCAGACTACTTCGCTTTGTCTAGGGGGGCGACAATCTTTTTTATTTGCCCTAGGTCTATGGGCAGTCTATGGGCAGTCCACTTCGGTCCTTAAAAGACTCAGCAGGCAACCTGCCAGTCCGTCAGGATGATTCTGGAATTCTATAGCTATCATTACATTTTGCAATTAGACTTCATAGGGAGTTTCGTGGGAGACTGGCATCTGGATAGTCATGCTTTTATTGGAACTATTGGAACAAATTAGAGATATTTAGGACACAATTAAGGACACAGAGAGCAGAACACCTATGGCACTGATTACTACTGGCAAGCAACTCGTCCGCGATCTGGAGTCAGCGGGAGCATTGGGATTGTATGTCCCACTGGAGGGTGGGTTTGAGGGACGTTATCGGCGTCGGATTCGGGCAGCGGGTTATGTTTCGCTCTCGATTACAGCCCGGGGGTTGGGTGACCTGGCAGCCTATCTGATGGGGGTTCATGGGGTTCGTCCGCCTCACCTGGGTAAGAAGAGTGGTACGGTGTCAGGTGCAATGGTTGGCTATCGCTACTTTCTGCCGCCAATTGTGACTTATAACCTGGAACAGTTGCCGCCCCGATCGAAGGGATTGTTGCTTTGGATTATTGAGGGTCATATCTTATCTGCTTCTGAGCTGGAATATCTGGCAATGCTTCCCAGCATTGAGCCGAAGGTCAAAATAGCTGTAGAACTGGGGGGCGATCGCTATTTTCATTGGACTCCGCTTAAGCAAGCCTTACTCTCTGCGTAGAGGGCTGCAGAATGTTACGCCCGATCGACTCCATCTCCCTCTAAGGAATGCGAACAAAATAAATCCGATCAACTGTAGGGGCTTGGCAGTCGGCAAGCATGTTCGCGGTCATAGCAAAGGTTTTCGCCCGAGTGCTAAGCCCTTAGTTTAAGGTTGGCGATGTTATTTAATTCGCGAACCTAAATTTGTCAGGCCTTTGCGGGATCAGTTGTCCCCGTGAAGTGCAACACTAGAAATGTGTCTGTGGAAGCAAAAAAAGATTCCAGTAGATGCCTCGTAATTTTTGGTGTGGGGCATTAGCATGAGAGGGTGATTAATCTGTACTATCCTCTGCGATCCCTAAGGGAAGGGTGCTGGTTTAAACTCATTTGCGGAGCCAGTTTTCAACATCTTCCTGCTGTTCGAAATTTAGTGTTGGCGTATACCCTGGCTGGGGCTGACTGTATTGATGTCGCCGCCGATCCAGCGGTAATCTCGACTGCGAAGGCGGCTTTAGAGATAGCCACACGTATTGCAGAAAGACCAGATCAATGGGGATTTGGGCGACGGGGATTCAGGCGACCTAACGCACCCTGGCTAATGGTCAGTTTTAATGACGGAGAAGATCCTCACTTTCGTAAAGCAGAATTCACTGTAGAGGATTGTCCGCCGGATTGTGTCCGCCCCTGTGAAACAATTTGTCCAGCGCAGGCAATCGACTTGTTTGGGGTGAGTAGCGATCGCTGTTATGGCTGTGGTCGCTGCTTACCTGTTTGTCCGATTCAGCATATCTCGACCCGCTCCTATGTCTCAACTCCCGCAGCGATCGCACCTCTGGTTTTGCAGAGTGGGGTTGATGCGATTGAGATTCATACCCAAGTTGGACGGTTAGAGGATTTTCGGCGACTGTGGGAGGCGATCTCACCTTGGGGGAGCAACCTAAAGTTGGTTGCAATCAGTTGCCCCGATGGAGAGGGGCTAATTGACTATCTGCGGGCACTTTACCAGTTAATTTCGCCCCTTCCCTGTCCACTTATCTGGCAGACAGATGGTCGTCCCATGAGTGGAGATATTGGTGTGGGCACAACTAGAGCAGCCGTTAAACTGGGTCAAAAAGTCCTGGCAGCAGGCCTGCCAGGGTACGTGCAATTAGCTGGTGGCACTAATCAGCACACCGTCTTTAAACTCAAATCCCTCAATTTGCTGAATCCAAACCCCTTTTGTGAATCCACTGCTGCTGCGGCCTCTACTCCCCCTACCCCTTATATTTCCGGCATTGCCTATGGCAGTTATGCCCGAACTCTGCTGACACCCATCTTGAAGCAGTTAGAGACGATGGAACTGGAGGCGATCGCAACTGGATGTCATCTCGTTGCGCAGATGGCTCCCCCATCCTCTCAGGGTAAAGCTACCGCCTCCCAATTATCCCCTCAACAGACAACTTCTCAAGTGATGGAGTCTCCAACCTCTCAAACTGGTCGGTTAGAGGATTTCCCCGATCTCCTCTGGCAAGCGGTCGATTTAGCCAATACGCTGGTTTCTCAACTCAAACCTTTTTGTAGGAAGGACCAGGTTTCATCGGAATACTAGAAATGAGCAGTTTTTTTGAACTGAGTTTGCATCTTCCTTTCATCAGTCCTGTTCCCTTTTTATTAAGCAATGGTAAATCCCCATAGTAGTAACGCTTTTGATCAACCGCCCCAGTCTGGGCTTCCAGACAATCTGCCGGATTCGTCCTCGTCTCAGGAACCAACGCTGAAGCCTCAAGCATCTTCCATCCCTTATGCCGCCACGCCTCACGCAAACATGCAAATTACAGACGACTTGAACAAGCTCCTGGAAATTTTGCCTGCTCCGATTCAGCATCAATTAGCCCAACATCCTGAAAAAGACGGTTTGGTAGAAGTGGTTTTGGATCTTGGTCGTCGTCCCGAAGCCCGATTTCCTGGACAGGCGGAGTATCTTTCAGAGGTGCCCGTTTCTCAGTCAGATTTGAATGAATGTATTGCCAGAGTTGGAGACTTTGGGGGCGATAATCGGGCTGGAATTGAGCGGACACTACACCGGATTAGTGCAATTCGCAACCGTCGCGGAGAGGTGATTGGATTGACCTGCCGCGTCGGACGTGCTATCTATGGCACGATCGGAATGATTCGCGATCTGGTGGAGAGTGGTCGGTCAATTCTAATGTTAGGGCGTCCAGG
>JBAUTA010000366.1:0-1528 GCA_049581985.1 Kovacikia sp. | reverse complement strand
ATGGTCTGCCGCAGGTCTTCTGGATACAGGTCAAGCTCAGGGTTGCTCGCGAACTCATTGAAGGCTGAGTTCAAGATCACAATGATTTCCGCACTCTCGTTGTTGACAATCGTTTTTGTCTGGGTGTCCCACAACACGGGAACGGTACAACGTCCGTCATAGGATGGTTTTGCTAATTCGTATAGCTCAGCCAGGGTGCGGCAACCTTCCTCTTCCTGGTTAAACACCCAACCGCCTTCGATCGGAGCAGGAGAAACCAGGGTGACTGCGATCGTCGCTTCCAATCCCTTGAGCGCCCTGACAATTAGGGTCCGGTGGGCCCAGGGGCAACCCAGCCCAGCATAAAGCTTGTAACGCCCTGCCGCAGGTTGGTAGGTTTCCTCTATTGCTCCAATTGAGTTGCGAAATTGGCTGGAAGGACGGATATACTCACCCTTTGAACTACTGGGTGCCAGCTTTGACATCATTAGATGCCACATCGTCGTCCAGACAAATTTACCCGTTTGAATAATCAGCTTTGGTGGAAGTGCTTTTGGCATCTTGTTTAAGGCAATGGCAAGTCGGTATCTCACACCAATTTAAAAAGCAAACACAACAGATGGAACCGGGGTGCAGGGAGGAGCTCCCTGGTTGGGGACATAGCCCCTACCCCCTATCTGCAATTCTGATTCTTTAAATTGGCATCAGTGCCCATTCCCAAAGCGGATGTTTCCTGGGTGAACTTTGGAGAACAGGACTGCTTATCTTATAGCAGTTCTCACGGGATCAGGTCCGGGGGCTGGGGGCTTGTAGTCCGTCAGGATAGATTTGAGGGATCCCTCAAATCTACCAAGCCCATATCCCAGGGGTTTTGAGGATTTCAACCCTACAAAACAGTCCTGACAGACCACTAGTAGACCAAAACGAAAGTTTTGGAGGGGGGTAAAGGGGGGAAAACCCCTGTTGGGGGCGAAGCCCTCACTCCCCTATATTGCAAAATTGATGAGTTGCAGCCCTAGAATCCTATTGGGATTTTGGCGGACGACGACGAGGACGCTTCCACACAGCCCGTTCTACCTTTTCCCGTTCGTAGGCAATCAGCTTGCCGTAATACTCATGCTTGCTCAGGTTCATGGATAGAAACACGTGCTTTCGCATGTTGCCAAAACCTTTTCGGCTAAAAAACTTAACCGCAGGGATGTTTTCCGGATCGGTGTCCACCATCATGAATCGTGCGCCATCGTCGATCATCCGCTCTACCAGCTTATCTACCAGGCGATCGGCAATCCCTCGTCGCTGAAATATTGGATTAATCCCCAGCCAGATGATATAGCCATACACCCAGGATGCCTTGTTGATGATGGTGCCTAAAATAAATCCACCCAGCTGCTCCTCCACCTCCGCCACCAGACAGTACACCGGGTCCGTATGGTATAACCCAATCACTTCCCACTGGTCCCAGGTTCGGTAAATATAAGGATATAGATCACTGGTAAACAGCATCTCTCCCAGATGGTATACAGGAGCAATATCATCAATATCCATATCC
>JBAUTA010000365.1:0-4263 GCA_049581985.1 Kovacikia sp. | reverse complement strand
ACCATGCACCGTTGAGCTTTCCGGTGGTGAGGCTATCGACCATCAGCAAGGTATGAGCCAGGGTTTTCCCAATCTGACTACAGCCGGTGGTGAGGGTATGGGGTAGCCTGAAATCCCCAATGACCAGCAGGTATTCCCGATACCAGGGAGTTAACCTCAGTTTGTCGCCTTTCTCAGTACAACCGTACTTTTCGACGCGCTCAACAAAATCCTTTGCCCCAACCTCCATGCAGCGCTCAATATAATCATTCCGTTGTGCCTGCCGCTGTTCCAGGTAGCGACGATCTCCCGACGTTTGGGCGTTCACCACCACTTCTAATTTGCGTTTAAGGGCTGAAAGGCTGGTCATTTTTGTTTAGCGATTTTGCCGTTTTAACCTCATCTTCAAATCTCCGGTATTCCAGGTTCCGGCAGATCCATGAAATCTTCAGGGTCTGCGATGCCTGGAGCGGTCGGCAGTTCCTCAGAGTCGATCGAATGGATACCGCTTTCCATTTCTTCTACTACTGAGAGTATGCGATCTGCGACCTGGGGCGGTAGCAAATTATTATCGAGCAGCGTGTTCAGCGCTGTCCTCCAGTCGGAAGTAACGCCGTTGAATCCGCGCAATCGAGCCAGGTCGTTCATGACCCGATACATTCTTTCCCGGATCCGGCTCTTGGCTTCAATCAAGCCTGCGCGGGTAGTTGCGGTCACGTCGGGGATTAGTTGCAGCTCGGCGGCAATTTCGCGTTTGCGGTTGAACTTCGCCACGGCTAATTCATCCAGCAGCGTCTGACGGCGATCAAGAAAGCCACTCACCCGCTCAATCTCCTTCTGCATGGCTAATAGCTCATTCTGATAGCTCACAATCTGGTCGTGGTACATCTCCACGATCACGTTGTAATTTCGCCTGCGAGCCGAATTGTCCTCTTGCTCAGTGATGCGATCGCAAGCCCAGGCAACCCACCTGCGAGCTGCGGGAGTTTCACAGCCAAATTCCTTCTTGAATTGCTTTTGGACTTCAGCAAAACTAAATCCCCGTTTGAGCCGATTGAGTACAAAATCTGCTCTTTGCTCCTTCTCTGTTGGAGTTAGCTTCGGCATAGTGCTGTAACAATCCTTAAAAAAGCTGTAAATCCCATGAAATAGGAATAGTGCCCCCAAAAGCGATCCTAAGAAGATCAATAAGCGTGTGATTTTCTAATTTCCTGCCATCCTTTTTCCTTGATTTCCTTGAGCCACGGTCTGAGGAATTGGAAGTTTGATTCAACTTGAGCATAGATCCGATCCTTGTAATACCCTGCGCCTGTGATGTACCCAGTCGAGTTGTACTTAGCATTGAGCCAGGGACCAGGCGGCAGAATTGAGCAGGCAACCGCACGGGCAAAAGGCTTGGCATGATGCACTGGGAAAACACTGGTGGGTTGAGAGAATGCCCATTCCAGCAACTCTGAATCGTAATAAGGCATTCGGACGCCAACCCCATAGCGGCGGAAAGTGGCGGCGAACATCTTCACCATTCCGGTTGCATCGTGGGTTTCTTTTCGTCGGGCATCACGCCACCGCTCTGATGGGGTGCCCTGGAGCTTCTTGTAATTACCCAGTGCCAGTGCTCCGCAGCCATGCAAATCATCTTGTGCATGTCCATTAAAAATCAACTCAATGCCCAGCTCCTGACATTTACGTGCCATCAGAATGTTACCGATCGCCATTTTGATGTTGCCGATATCGGCATCCTCGAAGCACAGCAGCGCTTCTTTGATTAGCTCTGGTAGTTCGGCAGTCTGGATGATGCACGGAATGGGCGGCACACTACCCATTTGGGGGAGCGCTTCAGCAGCCGTCATGATGTCTAGGTCGTCCATGCCTGTGCAAACTGTAAGCGGGATGACCTCAACCCCCAGTTTCAGGAGTGCCCATGTGATCATGAGTGAGTCGATGCCACCTGATTGAGAGACGGCTACTTTCTGGGAGTTGCCCAAGCGTTTGGCGGTTGACTTCAGGATCAGGCTTAAGTACGGCTGAATCGCTGATTCCATCGTCACAACTGGTTCAATATCTGGGGTCGGGAATTCGTCAACCTGAAACGTGTCACAGCGTTGGGGGGTCCAGATAATTGCCTCTCCCTGCCTGATACGGATAGCCTTACCAGGCAGGGCTAGTTTTTGCTCGTGCCAATGAATCCAGCCAGAGGTAAGGCTGTAGTAAAGCGGAACCTCGCCAGGTTGGGAGACGTACAAACAGGCAGTGCCCCGATTGCAAATGGCTTGAGTGAAGGGACCACGGATCGGCAGCTTGAAACCTTCGATCGTTGTCCAGTGCTGTGGTTCAATTTGGTGGTCGGTTTGGGAAATGGGTTTACTGCGGATCGAGTACGACCCTGCTATTCGCTGGAGTGTCATGGAGTGAAATTCTCTGTTTGATTGACAGCCGTTTGATGCCTGCGAGGGTAGAGCGGATAGCTTTGTCCTCGATGATCAAGGGAAATTGTTTAAACAAATCGCCCTTCAACCCTAATCCTGCGCCTTTGAGGTAGCCAACGGAATGACGATCGCTCAGATTGATGGGGAAGCAGGCTTGAAAAACGGTATGGACAAATTGCTTTTTGAATTCGATGGGTAGCACTTCGATGGGTTGTGAGAATGCCCATTCTAGGAGTTCTGCATCGTAGTAAGGCATTCGGGTTTCAACCCCATAGCGGCGGAATGTGCTGGAGAACATCTTCATCATTCCGGCAGTAGCTTCTGTGCTGGCAATTCTGGCATCGCGCCACTGCTCTGAGGGAGTCCCAATCTGTTCAGCTAAAACCCCCTTCATCAAAGTGCCCTTACCAAACACGTCGTCGTGACCGTGACCAATAAATATCAGGTCGATGCCCAGCTCCTGACATTTACGTGCCATCAGAATGTTGCCGATCGCCATTCGGACATTAGAACTTTCGGTATGCTCCAGGCAAAGAACCGCTTCGTAGATCAGCGCCTTGAGTGATTCGGGCGGGATGAGGATCAGGATTGGCTTTAAACCCAAAGTTTTAAGTGCCGTTTCAGCGCCCACAAAATCAAGCGTGTCCCTGGAAGTGCAGACAGTGAGCGGAACGACTTCGATACCCAGCTCCAGCAGTGCCCAGGTGAGGAGTAAGGAATCAGTCCCACCGGACTGAGCGACCGCTACTCGAGTGCGTCCATTGAGACGACGACGGACAGCATTGATGATGCATTCCTGATATTGGGCGATCGCTTCGGGTTTTGAGATGGGATCTCGGATGGGTGGCCGTGGCAATCCCTCAACAAAAAAAAGCTGGCAGTTTTCTGGTGTCCAGATAACCACACAGCCTTGCTTGATCCGCACGGGTTTAGGGAGAAGCAATTCCTGTTCGTGCCAGTGAATATAACCGGGGGTGAGGCTTATGTAAAGCGGAACCTCGCCAGGTTGAGAAACGTAAAGGACGGCAGTGCCCCGGTTACAGATGGCTTGAGTGAAGGGACCACGGATCGGTAGCTTGAAGCCATCGATTATAGTCCAGTGCTCTGGCTCGATCTGGTGATCGGCTTGGGAAATTGGTTTGCTACGGCTTGAGTACGACCCTGCTATTCGTTGCACTGGCAGTACAGGTTGGACTACTTTCGGACTATTGTTGCGCTCTCAATCTTGCCGCCTGGTTTTTAACTTTTGTTAATAGACCTTTGGCTATCTGCTGATCTTTGCCTGTGGTGTTGGCGACTCTATTTTCAAGTTGCTTGATCAGCGGACCCGCTTCTTTCAAGGTCATCCTCTTGATTGAGACGCCACCGCCCCCAGCTTTAGCAGCTCCACCACCGCCCCCACCACGCCTGCCCCCACCTTTGGAAAGGTGGGGTTTTACGCGGAGTGAAATTAATTCGCCGCTGCTACGCATGATGGTTGCTCCTACCGTCTAATCTATCCACCCGTCGCATAAAGAATGTCCTGCATGTCAGAACCTCTTTGAACATCGCCCTGTCCTTTTGTGCGGTTTGTGCCGTGAACCTTGTTGATGATCCTTGCTGCGGCCCGATTCTTGTAATCGCCACTATCGTAGGCTGTCCTCAATGTGTTGACTTCCCTGGGAGAAAGAGCCCTTGCCCGTGCGTCCCGTTGAGCAGCCTGTTTTTGAGCGGTGGCTGCGCCTGCTGCACGAGTCACCGCTTGTGCTCTGAGCTGTTTAAGATCTGCTTGAGCTGTTTTCACTCGTTGAGTGTTATAGGCACGTTTTTGGGCGGGTGTCATGCCAGCAGGCCGTAACGTATTCGCATAATACTCCAT
>JBAUTA010000364.1:0-1802 GCA_049581985.1 Kovacikia sp. | reverse complement strand
TTCCCCGGCCACCGGCCACCTACTCAGCTAAGACCGCTGAAACTTAAACGCTTCGATCGACTGCGCTGTTAAAAACAAGCCCAAAATGATGTAGCTAGCAAACAGAATTAGACTGCTGGTGTCAAGGATGCCCTGGGTCAGGTTTTGGTAATGTTTTAGCAGGGAGAGGTGTTCCAGAACAGTTCCTAAAGGTCCACCGACTCCCTTGGACAGGCTATCGACCATCCACAGTAGCAGTACTAGGGCGAAGGTAAGGATAGCTGCCAGAATCGTACTATCGGTCAGGGATGAGATGAACATACCAAGAGAGAGAACGGATGCAGCTAGCAGCAGCAGTCCAAGATGACCTAAGAAGAATACAGCAGGGCTGAAGGGAGGATTGGTGGCGCTCAGGGCGATCGCCTCATAGACCAGCAGCGGCAACACCATCGTGGCAAAAAACGTGACAACCGCTAGCAGTTTACCCAAGGCTACGGCCCAGTTGGTAATGGGTGAGGTTGACAGCAGTTCCAGAGTACCTCGCTTGCGCTCTTCAGCATAGAGGCCCATGGATAGAACTGGCAGCACAAACAGGGAAATAAACCCCAGAGCTTCCAAAAAGAACCGCAGCAGAATCGCAGGGGCATCGATCGGGGGCACGGGAACGCCAAGCTGCTGACTCTGAAGATCGGCGCGCGCCGATCCTTGAATTACCCCATCTGGTCCTAACAAAATCGCTGCAAAGAAAATACCTGCCAGCAACCAAAAAACTCCAGCGACCACATACGCCAGCGGTGAGGCGAAGTAGCTCTGTAGCTCTCTTCGGTAAATCGCCAGAATGTTCGCCATAATGATCCGCATCTATGCTGCTTCTCCCGTTAATTCAGCGTCTTCTGTCTCCACACTGGCATCAGCCGGCGCTTCCTCGGTCGTGAGTTGCAGGAAAACCTCCTCCAGACTTGCCTGGGTACGCCGCATTTCGTACAGCCCGATTCCCGCCCCCACGACTGTTGCTGCAATATCTCGCCCGACCAGATTCGCTCCTTGTTCGGCAACCACCCGCAGCTTCAGGTGATTTTCGGGCAGCTCTGCCGCCACCGATTCCACCAATTTGACATCAGGTAGCCCCTTGAGAAAGGTCATGAGTCGCGTCTCAATATCGTCCACGTCTCCCTCCACTTCTAACTCATAGCCAGACCCAACGGTCAATTGAGCCATCAGATTATCCGGCGTGTTGGTCGCAACCACCCGCCCCCGGTTGATAATCGCAACCCGGCTACAGGTCATGCTCACTTCCGGCAAAATGTGGGTCGAGAGGATAACTGTGTGGCTACCAGCCAGGTCTTTAATCAGATTGCGGACTTCGATAATCTGACGTGGATCCAGCCCTACGGTGGGTTCGTCCAAAATGATGGCAGGGGGATCGTGGACGATCGCCTGGGCAATGCCAACCCGTTGACGGTAGCCCTTAGAGAGCTTGCGAATCAGGATACGACGCTTTTCCGTCAGACTACAGCGCTCCATCGCAGACTCCACCTGGCGGGAACGATCGCCCCCACTCACCCCCTTAATCCGGGCAACAAAATGCAAAAACCCTTCTACGGTCATTTCCGGATAGAGTGGCGGCGTTTCTGGGAGATACCCAATTCGTTGACGGACTGCCATTGAATTCTCATGAACCTCATATCCGGCAACCTTTGCTGTTCCAGAAGAGGCTGGCAAATACCCTGCCAGAATCCGCATGGTTGTGGTCTTTCCAGCTCCATTCGGCCCCAGAAAACCCAAAATTTCCCCCGGCTCCACGGCAAACGTGACATCTTCAA
>JBAUTA010000363.1:0-5232 GCA_049581985.1 Kovacikia sp. | reverse complement strand
CTCATAGGGCTACGGCTATAGCGATCCTATTTGGATTGTGAGCCAGGATTCCAGTGGAATCCTGGCTCACAAAGCCTCTCAAATTCACAACTGATTTAGGACTGCTACAGCGGTTTTCATATCAATGGAGTACAGGGGTGCAGGGGGCAGCGCCCCAGTGAGAACCGCTATATATGATGGGAAGACTTTTACAATCCAAACAGGATCGCTATAGTTGCCAAAATACTGCAAGAACTTTTGGCAACCAGAGTTGCCCTCGGGGCAAATAGGTGGATATTGCTTCTTTACGGATTACGCCATGACAACGGTATGGACGATGGGGCAGTCTTTAGCGGTAATGAATGCTGGGATTGCGATGGGTTGGGGTTTGGGGCGACTATTGCCAGCAACAGCCCCCAACTATCTGGGTCGGTTTCTGTTCTGGGTTGGCGTTCCGGTGGGGATTATCGCTTTTCTGCGCCATACTGAGCTGTCGCCTTCCCTGTGGATTGCGCCGGTTGTTGCCTGGGCGGCGATTCTCGCTGGGGGTGGGTTAGCATGGTGGATTTTGCGCTGGCGCAGAGGCCCCCATCCCTGGAGTAGTCGGACTCAGGGCAGCTTTTTGCTGGCATCCATGGTGGGCAACACGGGATATATTGGGTTTCCTGTGTCGCTGGCTTTAGTTGGGCCCCATTACTTCGCCTGGGCAGTTTTCTATGACATGCTGGGCTCAACCCTGGGAGCCTATGGGTTAGGGGTGGCAATGGCATCCCGCATGGGGGGGCTGAATGTCCAAAGCTCTCACCAAAACCTGTTGTATACATTAGCCAAAAATCCCGCCCTCTGGAGTTTTGGCCTGGGGATAAGTTGTCGTGACCTGCCGCTGCCTGCGATCGTCGAGGCCAGTCTGCGGAGCTTCGCCTGGGGTGTGGTGTCCCTATCGCTGCTTTTGGTAGGCATGCGGTTGAGTCAACTCTCTTCTTTAAGTAGCCTCAAACCAGCCATTCTCAGCGTAGGCATTAAAATGCTGTTGGTGCCCTTGCTTATCGGCAGTATTCTCTGGTGTTTCGGGATTACCGGGCCAACCCATCGAGTCCTACTTCTTCAAATGGCAATGCCACCAGCGTTTGCCACCCTGGTCATTTCAGAAGCCTATGAGCTAGACCAAAGCTTCGCGGTTACAGCTCTGGTGACGGGGAGTCTGGGGTTGGTGATCACGCTGCCAGTTTGGCTCTGGTTGTTTAGCAGTTAGGTGCTATCCTTTACACAAAAGTTTGAGAGACCTTTATCCAGCTTAATCTGCCCTCATCCCCCAGTTCCTTCTTCCAGGATCGGGTTACGGTGTCTACCCTGGTTACCCAACCCAACTCACATCCCCATCGGAGGAATTGACAGAAGGTAAGGGCTTGGAGATGGGAATTTCACGCCGATTTAGCTGCCTGTTGGCTTCCACAGGGATCCCCCTTGCTGTTTCGGAATCAGCAGGGGAGGCAGGAGAAAGGCGAGAATCTGCGGGGTTGATCTGATAGAACGTTCTTTCCTGTCTATGCGTCGTTTTACGAACCTGATCGAGTTTTGCGGTTTGTTGCTGTTCGGGTAAGACAACTTTCTGCATCAGATATTCAATGGTCTGCTGCTTAACCCAACCGCGCGCCGCCAAAATCTCACCAAAGCGCATCCCGGTCAGCTTTTGATCGTTCAGGGCTACATCGACTTGCCCAGGGGTTAGCAATCCGGCTTCTACCAGATAGCCCCCTAACCGTTTGCGATTGGCTGCAATGTTGGAATCGGACAATGAACTTGGATCGCTAAAATTACGCATTTTTAGCCTCAGGAAGAATCTTAGGAAGAAATTAGATGTTTAACAGTAAAGGCAGAGCAACTGCAACAGCATAGGGAATGAGGGTTCTGGGACTATGCATGGAACTATGCAACTGGAACTATGCAGTTGGAACTATGCAGTTGGAACTATGTAGGTTAGAACTGTGCAGGAAAGAAGCACCAGAAGCATGAAGGGAAGCAAAAGATGTCGCTCTTACGCTCCTATCCAACTCAAAGGCGAAGCCTGACTTAGCTTTCACTGTTTTCGTCAAAATAGAAATCTTCGTCAAAGTAGAAACACCCAAAAGAAGACTTGCAAGGATACTTTACTTAAGCTGTACGTTTAAGCTGTACCTGGATTAAGCCTTATTCGAACCAGTATATCAATAGAATCACTGAAACTTCATCCCCTATTTATTCTAGATCGGAGGGTTTTTGAGTCAGAGATGCGGCTAATTCTGCCGGAGTGACCCGTTCATAAGGCTCAAAGGGTTGATGAATCCAGGGATTGTCGGGAAGGTAATCTACGTAGTAATTGGGGGTAATTACGGAACAGTCCTTATACCAGAGAACAGCGGTTCTGACTTCCTCAACATAGAAACCATACTTGCGATCGAGCCAGACGATAGTTTTCTTTAAAGTCACCCCAGAATCTACCAGGTCGTCTACCAACAACACATGGCTACCGAGATTGGGCGTCGTCATGGTAAGGTCACGGGCAAAGGTAATGGATCCCCGGACCTGGTTACCGGTGCCACCGTAAGACGAGGTTGAGAGAATTCCCAGGGGCAGATCGTAGATCCGAGAGAGGATATCGCCCACCCTCAGTCCGCCTTTTGCCAGGCAGATAATCTGGTTGAAGTTCCAGCCAGATTTATAAATCTTAACAGCGAGTTGCTCAACTTTTTGGTGGTAATCTGACCAGGAAACGTATAGATCTGGCATAGGGCAGGAGAACGCGGATAAGAAATGACTAAAAGATGATGAGAATAATACAACTGTTGTCAGGATTTCTCGTATTCCACCATGAATAATCCCCCTTCTGCACATTCTGAGGTGCCAGCGTCAGAAAAGCTTGACTTTCCAACTAAGCTGGCCTATGGCGCAGGCGATCTGGGAACTGCGATTACAGCGAATATTCTGGCGGTATTCCTGCTGATTTTCTTTACCAATGTAGCGGGGTTGAGCCCAGGGTTGGCAGGCAGTGTTCTGCTAATTGGCAAGATTTGGGATGCGATTAACGATCCGATCGTCGGCGTGTTGAGCGATCGCACCCATAGTCGCTGGGGACGACGGCACCCCTGGATGATCTTTGGGGCAATTCCGTTTGGGATTTTCTTCTTTTTGCAGTGGATTGTTCCCCACTTCAGCGATAACCTGGATGCGAACCAGTGGGGGCTATTTTGGTATTACATTATCATCAGCATTCTGTTCAACAGCTTCTTTACAGCAGTCAATTTACCCTATACCGCCCTCACCCCTGAACTGACCCAAGACTACGACGAACGCACCAGCCTGAACAGCTTTCGATTCGCCTTTTCGATCGGGGGAAGTATTTTGTCCCTAGTATTGGCGTTGACCATCTTCAATGTCATTAAAGACAATCCGATTCAGCAATATTGGGTGCTGGGGGCAGTTTGTGCGGTCATTTCCGTGCTTCCAATCTATTGGTGTGTTTGGGGAACCCGTCAACGCGTCAAAGAAACCGAACGCCAGCGTCGAGAAGCTGGTGAGGCCGCATCGCTCCCCTATCTACAACAGCTCAAAATTGCCTTTAGCAACCGCCCCTTTGTGTATGTGATTGGCATCTATTTATGCTCCTGGTTGGCAGTGCAGAATACGGTAGCCGTGATCCCTTACTTTGTTCAAAACTGGATGGGGCTAACCAATCAGGACTTTACCAAAGTGGTGATGGCCGTTCAGGTGACCGCATTAATTATGCTGTTTGTCTGGAGTGCGGTCAGCAAGCGAGTTGGCAAAAAAGTGGTCTATTTTATGGGCATGGCGCTCTGGATTATTGCCGAGATCGGCCTGTTTTTCCTCAAGCCAGGGCAGGTCGGGCTGATGTATTTTCTGGCGGTGCTGGCAGGGTTTGGGGTTTCTACGGCCTATCTGGTTCCGTGGTCAATGATTCCAGATGTGATTGAACTGGATGAGTTGCAAACGGGGCAACGCCGGGAGGGAATTTTTTACGGTTTTATGGTGCTGTTGCAAAAGGTGGCCCTGGCGATCGGCCTATTTCTGGTAGGGGTGTCGCTTGAGCAGTCTGGGTTTATTTCTACAGTGGCGGGTCAGGCAGCCCCCAATCAGCCTCCGTCGGCGTTGTGGGCGATCCGTCTATTGATTGGTCCCATTCCGACAGTTGTGCTGCTGATCGGGTTGCTGCTGGCATATTTTTATCCGATTACCCGTGAGGTTCATGCTGAGATCCTGCTAAAACTTCAGGAACGGAAGCAAGCTGAAGCACAGGAATAGAACTATCGCGATCGCCAGATTGATGAGGATAGAGGATTCAAGGGGGAGTGGGGGCAGGATCGGACGCAGCGACGCAGGAGAGGCAGCGGAAATCTCCCAATCTAAACTCTAAAATCTTTACCCCTCCCTTTAATCCAACGATCGCCGATATTCCTCCAATAACGCCGGCAAATAGTCATATCCGTCTACACCGATGATGGGAAGCATCTTGGCTCGATGTTGGGCGAGGGCTTTCAGGAAGCCTTCTTCGCCTAGTTGCCCTTGAATAATGGAGAGTAATCCGGCGGGTTGTCGCCACTCATCTGAATGGATTTGTTCCAGCAGATACATGCCCAGAGCGGCTGCGGGGAGTGCTCGATCGGGATCGCCCAGGGCGTAGGTCACCTCTGCCAGGAAGGAAAAGTTTAGCCCCAGCAGATATAGATCGCCAGAGAAATTGGCCGCTTGGACTCCCTGCTCCAGATAGGAGAGGGCGGGTTGAAGCTGCCCCAGGATCACATGGGCAATTCCCAAACTGTTGTAGCAGAGGGCCTGACTTTGACGGGCAGCAAAGCTATCGGGGAAAGAATTGGTTGACTGCTCGGAGAGTTTCAGCCCCTGTTTTAAGTATTCAATCGCGGTTTCGTAGGATTCTGGATCCACCTGCTCCTGCTGGCGAGCATTCAGAACTTCGCTGTAGCCCAGATTGGTCAGTGCGTTTGCTTCTCCCAGGCGATCGCCATTCTGGCGGGCAAATACGAGCGCCCGTTGGCTGAAACTGATTGCTTCGGGAAAACTTTTCTGGGCAATATAGGTGCGGCTGAGATGGTTGAGATTGGCAATGACACAGGGGGTATCTCCAGCCTCCTGGGCAATTTCCAGTGCCCGCTGGTGAAAGGCCATGGCCCGTTCGGTTTGTCCGGCGGCGCGATGGGAATAGCCGAGTAAGGTGAGAATCCGGGCTTTTTCCTGGGTGCC
>JBAUTA010000362.1:0-8183 GCA_049581985.1 Kovacikia sp. | reverse complement strand
CTGCCCAGAGGGGCGCAGGGTACGTTTGTAATAGTTCCATACGGGAGGAGCAATTCCATCGGGTTTGGTGACGCCCAGGCCAAGGGAACTGACTTTTACAGCGGCAGGATTACTACTAACAGGCGGGGGGGGAGGGGGGCAGATGCCGTTGGGGACAGGGCGTCCTTGCCATAAAACGGCTTGGCAGCCTGTTGACCGTTCAGAGAACACAAGGGAAGTTGGCCCATCGTAATCACTGCCCCCGGAACGAGAGCTGGGCAAAACCACAGTTGGGGCGTCTACCCTCTCTGGAATGGGTTGGGGCGGTTGAAAAGATTTAGGAACGAAGGGTTCCGGTGGGGCAGCAGGGGGTTCGGAAACTGCGGGACTGGGAACTGCAGGACTGGGAGCGGTGGCAGGGGAAACTGGCTGGCTAACGGGCGCTTGCATCACTAACTCGCCGATCGGGCTTTGAGCCAAGGCAATACCACTACTAAGGATGCCGATACTTCCAAGCCAACCAAGTCCCTGAAGCAGGAAGAAACGCTGGGTAAAAAGAGGTTTGGAGGATTCAGCAGCGGTGTTTTGAGTCATTTGCAGCTAGGTGTCAGGTTCAGGTATCGAGTTTCAAGTATCGAGTTTCAGGTGTCAAAGGCTAGGATTCACTCATCATTCAAAACTCATGATTGCCGATCGTTGATTGCCCCTTGACTTTTTGAGACCGGAAAAACCGTAGTTTAATCCGATCGGGTTCCATAGCCAAGACTGATTGTACCTGGCTTTATCAAAATCTCGGCAGTAGAAGGGTCAAAAGCAGGCTGGGAAACTCTAGCAGCATTTGGAACTAGCGGTTGCAGTTGAACTCGCAACGCCCCTGTGGAAGTTACCCCTGTAATTGTGGCAAAACGTCCATCCAGAGTGATGGGGCGATCGCGACCATTCAACAGTTCCAGATAGGCGGACAGGAGGGCATCAATACCCTTCTCCTGCCAATAATGGTAGCCTGTTAGTAACCCATCCAAGGTAATGGCAGCCAGCATTTCCAGCGATTCAATCAGGGGAGTTTCCAGGTTTTCCAGGTAGGATTTCAAATTAATTCCAGTTTCAGGGACGGGATTTAGCCAGTTCAGCCCAACGCCTACGACAGCCCTGGTAATTCTTTCCTGCCTGATGCGGGTTTCTGTCAAAATTCCCCCCAGTTTCCGGCCTTCCAGGACCAGATCATTGAGCCACTTAACCCGCACCGGAATCTGAGCGTTAGCACTACTTAACTGACCTGGAATATCTCGTAGGGCTTTTGCCATGCCCCAGGCCGTACAAAGGGTTAACTGAGCGCTATATTCCACAGGCAAGTCTAAGCTTAATAGGACCGACATATATAAACCACCGACTGGTGAAGACCACTGCCTACCCCACTGCCCCCGTCCTGCCGTTTGTGTCAGGGCAATCACAACGGTTCCCGCAGGTGCGTCCTGTTCCGCCAATTCCCAGGTTGTCTGATTGGTGGAAGGAACGGTTTCAAAAACATGCAGTCCTCCAACGGGTATTGGAGGACTCTCAGGACTGCATAACTTCACGACCTGATAAGCAGCTTCAAATCGCTGGTAGTTGAACTCCACAGTTGTCTAGTCAATGCCTGTTTAAGGGAACCGTTGCCTACGGTAGCATAGACTCGTTCCCTGACCGTTTGTTTCCCGTCGTTAAGATCTCCATTTCTCTATGCATATCTGGCAATGGCGCACCTGGAATACCCTACCTTACCTTACCTGTAGTCTGTTAGAACCCTGGGTTCATGGCTTTTTTACCCAACAGTTTTGGTCCCGTCCACCAGCGGAACTGACGGCAATTTTGCAGCCTACTGCCCAGTCCTATCGGGTGAAGCAGGTCCACGGCAATACGGTTCTGGCACCATCTGAGGTAAAAACGGCACTCATGACTCCGCTTTCTGACAATCTGCTTCCTGACAATTCGCTTCCTGACAATTCGCTTCCTGACAATCTGCCAGCGGCGGAGCCACCTGCCGCAGACGGCTTAATTACTGAGGAACCCGAGCAGGCAGTCTGGGTTTGCAGTGCAGACTGTACTCCGGTGCTGATTGCAGATGTGGCAACGGGGCAGGTGGCTGCAGTTCATGCAGGATGGCGGGGAACGGCGATGAAAATTGTGCCGCAGGCGATCGCCCGTCTGCAGACTCAGGGTAGCCAACTGCAAAATTTGCGCATTGCCATGGGGCCAGCGATCGCGGGTGAACGGTATCAGGTATCCGAACAGGTGGCCGCCCAGGTAGGGGCAACCATTGTTCCGGTTGAGCCTGAGCACATTGCAGCAGCAGTGAAGGCGCTGCATCAGTTACCCAACTCTCCCCTGCTAGATGACCCTGAACCAGGACGGGTTCGCCTGGATGTCCGACGGGTGAATGCCTTGCAGCTAGAACAGTTGGGCATTAGTTCAGAGCAGGTGGCGATCGCCCCTCACTGCACCTATCAGGATTCCGCCAACTTTTTCTCCTATCGTCGCAGTCGGCAAAAGAAAGCCCAATGGTCAGGAATTGTTAGCACCCATAAGCAGATCTAAAGTAGATCTTAAAAAAACTGGTGAAGGTACATTCAAACCTTCACCAGCATGAAAGCTAACTAATAGAAATCCTAAAAAAAGATAGATAATTCCAGAGAGAGTTTTACCCCATCCCTCTTTCATCTCTCCTTTGATGTATGGTCGGCAAAGGTTTAAGCATCGAATCAAATGAACAGGGGACGGAATGATTAACGGATTTGGCCCCAAATGGATATCCGCTTCATCGATTTCCTATCCCTTGCCACCGAGTAGTCCGCCAGGATGGATTTGAGGGGTAACTCAAATCTACAAAACCCATACTTCAGGTGTTTTGAGGGTTTTCAAGCCTTCAAACTAATCTTAACAGCCCCCTAGTCTGACGAGCGAGGTTTCTTGTTAGGTTCACCTTCAAAGGGCTGCACGCCACTATTAGGATACTGATCATCATTAGGCCCAAAGATTCGAGAGATAGCTCCAGAGAAGAATTGAATAAAATCGTTAATGACTTTTGGCATAGTCATATTGCTTACCTCAAAAATGGTGGTTTAATCTAAACCTCAGCCGATGACCTACTGAGTCCTTGATCTGTTGTTCCCTTACAACTCAATTATCCCTATACTGCAGGATAATTTGCTGACTTTTGAATTAATTATTTAAGGTTGGACTCATATTATTTGATAATTCTTTACCCTGCTTCATTTCATAAAGTTTACGATTACTTCCTGCATTTCCTTGATTGATCAAGCAGGCGATCGCGGGGCAGCTTCCTTGAGAAGTAAGCTCAGGATAGGGTGATGGTATACCGTCATCTGCAACGTGCCCCGATCAGATCGGGTGCTTCGGAGGCTTCCGGGTGGCCGTTGTCGATAACCGATCCTGCTTCCCTGGAACAAGCATCCGCTTTCAAGTCTTTGTCAAAGCTAAGGATATTAAAAAAACTGATTTACTTTTAATAGAATCTACTATAATTCACCCATCTAAAAGCAGGGAGAATCCAGGAAAATTCCTGCTTTTGGACGAATCCCTCTGAAAAAGTGAGCCTATAGCTGTAATATTGAATATTTATAACTACCGAATTTTGGTTTTTCTAACTATAATTGGAAAACCACATTACTTATAGAGTTACCAGATGGGCGCTCTTCCAGGTTCACACCAGCCAGCCACTCAGAATTCTGCTGTCAAACTTGCCAACTCACCGATTCACCCAGTATCGCCAATGTCCACTCCACCGTTAGTAGACCTGAATACCAATTCCCCCCATTCCCCCTTAGAGCGGTTGGGAGATCGGACATTGAATCTTTCTCCGGCGGAGTACGGGTTGCTGACGGATCTTTACCAGCTGACGATGACCGCCTGTTATGTCGGCGAGAAACTGGATCAGCGGCGCGCCAGCTTTGAATTGTTCGCCCGTCGTCTACCCCAGGACTTTGGATATTTGATTGCTATGGGGCTAGAGCAAGCCCTCGATTATCTGGAAAACTTTCGGTTTAGCTCAGAGCAAATCGGGGCACTTCAGGATACGGGGATTTTTGCCAATGTGCCAGAAGGATTCTGGAGACTCCTGGCAGACGCCAGCTTCACAGGTGATGTTTGGGCTGTACCAGAAGGAACTGCTGTCTTTGCGAACGAACCTCTGCTGCGAATCGAGGCTCCGCTCTGGCAGGCCCAAATTGCCGAAACCTATTTGCTCAACACGCTCAACTTCCAGACGTTAATTGCCACTCGTGCAGCCCGCTTGCGAGACGCAGCAGGACCAGAGGCAACTCTGTATGAGTTTGGCACTCGACGGGCATTTAGCCCCCAGGCATCTTTATGGGCGGCCCGATCGGCTCTAGCAGCAGGGTTGGATGCAACCTCGAATGTGCTTGCTGCCATCAAGCTGGGGCGTAAACCCGTCGGCACAATGGCCCATTCGCTGGTGATGGCGCTAGCCGCAACGGAAGGCAGCGAAGCAGAGGCATTTACCGCCTTCCATCGCTACTTTCCCAGCGCCCCGTTGTTGATTGATACCTACGATACGATCGCCGCTGCCCAACAAATCGCCGAAAAGCTTCAGGCTGGAGAAATACATTTATCTGGCGTACGAATTGATTCGGGCGACTTACTTTCCCTATCCCAGCAGGTACGAAAACTATTGCCCGATATTCCTATCTTTGCCAGCGGCGATCTGGATGAGTACAAAATCACAGCCCTAAAAGCGGCTGGAGCCTGCATTGATGGTTACGGTCTGGGTACCCAATTGGTCACTGGTCCACCCGTTAACGGGGTTTATAAACTGGTTGAGATTGACAGCATCCCGGTTATGAAAGAAGCACCTGGAAAAGCGACCTATCCCGGACGCAAGCAAATCTTCCGCAGTTATGAACAGGGTCAAGTTCAACACGATCGCCTGGGCTTAATCACCGAATCCCCTCAAAACGAACATTCCTTGTTGCAACTGGTGATGAAACAGGGGCAACGTACCCAATTCCCTGAAACCCTGGACGAGATCGCCCAGCGTACCGCCCAATCGATCGCCAGCCTCCCCCCCCAAACTCGCCAGGTTCAACAGCCGATCTCCATCCCTGTCAAATCATCGACTGAATTGATGGCGATGACGCAAAAAACCCGCAACGGGAACTAGGGCAGAGGTTAGTAAGGAAAGGATAGCAGCCAGGAAATTGAGACTTTTAATTGAGACTTTTAAAAGTTGACCTCTCCCACTTCTCTCCCACTCCTAAGTCCTCAACCTTCACTCATCACTCAACGCTCATCACTCAACACTCAACACCCCTACTTATCATTTCTCCCTATGCCCACCATCGCTCTCTTCGGTACCAGCGCAGACCCACCAACCACCGGCCATCAGGCAATTCTGTCCTGGTTGTCCTGGCATTTTGACTGGGTAGCCGTTTGGGCATCGGACAATCCTTTTAAAACTCACCAAACGCCGTTGAGCCATCGGATGGCAATGCTACAACTATTGATTGATGACATCCAACCCTCCCGGCACAACATTCACCTGGATCCCATGCTCGGTTGTTCCCGCACTTATCACACCTTGGAGATTGCCAGGAAGCGCTGGAAAGATGCGAAACTAACGGTTGTGATTGGTTCTGACCTGATTTTTCAGCTACCCAACTGGTATCGCATCAATCAGGTCTTGGAGCAGGTTGATCTACTGGTAATTCCCCGCCCCGGATACCCTCTAAAAGACTCCGCTCTGGCAGAATTGAGGCGGAGAGGAGCACGGGTTGAAATCGCCGATCTCTCAGGCCCAAATATATCCTCTAGCGCGTATCGTGAAGGGGGGGGAAATGAGGGGTTGACACCACCGATCGAAGCCTATATTCACCGAGAACACCTATACGCATGGCAGGACGATTCCAGAAAAAAACAGTCGATCCGTTAGATCACAAGCTCCTCGCCGATTTTAGAGTAGGGGTCGAGAATGTAATTTTTTCGGTTGATACTGCCCAGAATCGGCTATTGGTGTTGCTGGTGATGCGACAGGAGGAGCCGTTTCTGGGGCAATGGAGTTTTCCGGGAACACTAGTGCAAAAAGGAGAATCCCTGGAAGAAGCTGCCTATCGGATTTTGGCAGAGAAAATTCGGGTTAAAAACCTTTACCTGGAGCAACTTTATACCTTTGGTGATCCCGATCGGGTTCCCCGCAAAGCCAGCCACGGATCGCGATACCTTTCTGTCAGCTACTTTGCCCTGGTGCGGTTTGCCGAAGCAGAATTAATTGCTGATGGGGTCAGCGGTATTGCCTGGTATTCTCTAGAACAGGTTCCAGAGCTTGCTTTTGATCACAACAAAATTCTGGAATACGGGCACCGTCGTCTGCGAAACAAGCTGGAATATAGCCCAGTGGCCTTTGATGTGCTGCCCGAACTATTTACACTGAGCGACCTTTACCAGCTTTACACTACCGTTTTGGGCGAAAATTTTTCTGACTATTCCAATTTTCGCTCTCGTTTACTTAAGCTGGGATTTCTGGAAGATACCGGAGTCAAAGTGTCTAGAGGCGCAGGACGACCTGCAAGTCTCTACCGATTTGATGCGGATGCGTTTGCCCCACTCAAAGATAAGCCCCTGGTATTTATTTAAATTCATCAGTTATGGCAGTTTGAACTTGAGTAAAGTACAGAAATGTGAGGTACAGTAGGGCGCGAAGCACCCTCACTGTACCTCACACCCTTGAAAAGGGCTATATAGCGGTTTGAACTTGGGTGAAGTACAGAAATGTCAGGCTCAGTAGGGCGCGAAGCACCCTCACTGTACCTCACACCCTTGAAAGGGGCTATAGCAAGTAGGTGGGTGAAATTAAACGGAAAGATGAGGTTGGGGGCGTTGCCCCCAACCAGGGGTTCCACCCCTGCACCCCGTCCCCAATCTGCCCTGCTCGCTATTTAAATTGGTATGATTTAGGACTGCGATAGCAGTCCGTCAAGATAGATTTGAAGGGTCACTCAAATCCACAAAACCCATGGTTAGGATGTTTTGAGGGGTTGCAACCCTCAAAACAGTCTTGACAGACCCCTAGGCTCCCTAAAAGTTTGAAACGCTGGAGCTTACAGAACATTCGAGATGTAATCGAAGACGACGTAATTCACCTGATCAATTAGCACTAAATCAGAACCGAGGACGACCAGATTATAATAGGTTGGCAAATTAACGTAGGTGTTAACTTGTTTGGGCAACACTACCAGTTTCTTCGCCATCCCAGGGGGCAATGCTTTACCGCGCAGTAGTCGTTTCTGAATGCCAGGGGGGAGCGATCGGGATTGGCTTACAATTTCAGTTCTCAGGGAATTGCTTAAAAGCCCATTACAACTACAATTTCCACGGAGTAGATTAATCAATACTGTGCGCTGATTGGTGTTAAAGGTGACAATCTGATTTTCCTGTCTATAGCGAATGGGACCGTTATAAGCAACAATCACTCTGCGACTACTCTTATAGACCGTAACGACGCTTTTGATGGTCATGCTCCTTGAGCTGACTCGTCTACCCAGGAAGGTGAAAGTCCAAGAATCACCATTATCCACATACGGACACTGCTCGGCAGGCCCATGCATGGAATCTTCTGCCCGATAAACGCGGATACCCCCATTAGCCTCTTCTGCGGCTTGGCGGGCAAGATTTTTAGCTCGGTTCAGTTCTTTCCGATCCGATCTGTCCTCATAGCGGCGTCTGCGATAGCGATCGTCGTCATCGTCATGGTCGCGGTCCTTATCTGCCATCAACCACCCATGCTTAGCATCCCCCTGACTCAGGGATGTCTTGCTCAGAGGATTGATCCCAGGCATCAGGGCAAAAGCCTCAGATGTGACAGGAATAGTAGTCAGCAGAGCAAGACCCGTGGCAGTTAACAAGCGCTTAGTCAAAGACTTACCAGCAGGTGAACCTAACATAAATTTCCTTCCTTCCTTTAGTGAAGTTGAATAATCCAAGGGGGCATGCTAAGTTCCTAAACTTGTTCTGCATTAACTATGTTCCCTCTGAAAAAAGGCTTGATTTTAACTTCACAAAAGTAGTGCTAGGATTGCCAATCATAAATTTCGTACCCTAGTAGTGATGGGCGGAAATACGCCTACCGTTTGTAGAGCAGGCTTCTAACCTGCGCGGGCAAGATGCCCGCTCTACGGTAGCTAAACTTGCGCCGC
>JBAUTA010000361.1:0-2204 GCA_049581985.1 Kovacikia sp. | reverse complement strand
ATTAACCCGGCAACTGTTGTGACTACATTTGCCCTCACCCTAAATCCCTCGCCCATTTTGGGCGAGGGACTTCCAATCCGGCTCCCCTTCTCCTTTTATGGGAGAAGGGGTTGGGGGATGAGGGCAGTTCGGGATGCAAGATCAAACATTGCCAGGTTAATAATCCGCAGCAAATGGAATTCGCGGTACAAAAGCAAAGGTTGCCTGCGCAGACTCCGGACAGTTCAACCTGCGGCGGCAGATTTCGTTTCTATCGCTGCGGTTTCAACCGCCCCTAACCGAGAAGTAAGTAGGTAGCTCTAATTAATTGTAAGAAGGGGGAGTGGGGGCTGCGCCCCCAGGCAGGGGGGTCCACCCCCTCCACCCCCAAACTCATCTTTTATTTAATTACGCCCAGCTACTTACTGGGCTAGAAGGTATTATTTGTCTCTCAAAAAAATGCAGGCTACCTGCATCGATAGCCTGCGATCAGTTTAATTTGGAGAAATACAAGTGCTGCAAATCATAGATTCTGCAACATCGGGCAGTGGGGGCGATGCCCCCAAAAGGTGAGAACCCGCCTCCAAACTTCCGTTTGGGTCTACTAGACAGCAGCCAGTTCAGGTCTGCGGCTATTGCGGATACCTTCAATTTCCGTAGCGTAATCTTTAGCCTTGAAGACCGCCGAACCTGCGACGATCGCATTTGCGCCAGCTTCCAAAACTTGCCACGTATTAGATGCCTTCAGGCCACCATCGACTTCAATCCAGGGATCCAGACCCCGCTCATCACACATTTGACGCAATTTGCGGATTTTAGGCAACACGCCAGGAATAAAGCTTTGTCCACCAAACCCTGGGTTGACGCTCATGATCAAGACGATGTCGCACAGATCAAGAACATTATCAATCAGTTCAAGGGAGCTACCGGGATTCAACACTGCGCCAGCTTTTTTGCCCAGTTCCTTGATTTGTCCCAGGGCGCGATGAATGTGAATCGTAGCGCTAGACTCGGCGTGGACCATAATATGATCTGCGCCCGCTTTGGCAAAGTCTGCAACGTACTTTTCTGGCTCTACAATCATCAAATGAACGTCCAATGGTTTTTGGGTAACGGGTCGAATCGCTTCTACAATCAGGGGACCGATCGTGATATTAGGGACAAAGCGACCATCCATTACATCCACATGAATCCAATCTGCCCCAGCAGCATCTACAGCTCGAACTTCTTCCCCCAAGCGACTGAAGTCGGCTGATAGAATAGACGGAGCAATCACAACTGGCTTTCTGGATGGCGTTTGAGTCATGGCTGGCTGAACCTCCTACGGTGCGTCGTTGTAATTATTTTAACAAAATGTGATAAAAGTCCCTGATTTTCTCAGAATTTGATCCCCAAAGCTAATCCTGCCCCCATCCCCCAGATTCTTCTCCCTTAAAATAAAAAAGCGGAAAAGGTCCAAAGCCTCTCTCCCACCCTGGAGAGAGGGATTTAGAATGGGGGCAGAGTTAGCCATTTGTGAACAAGCAGGATGGTGAAAGCCTTTCCCTCCAGAGAAAGGCTTTCATCATTCAAATAGGATCGCTATAGTGCTTGGCTACTTTGGGGTTCTCAATTGAGTGAACGATAGTTTTCGGTATAATCCATATCACTTTGGGGAGAGAGTTTTGTGGCGCGGCAGCGAGTTCTAAAAAGGCTGATGTGGATTACCTGGGGGTTAGCGACAGGATTGGTATGCAACGCCGTTGTTGCCAGTAATCCATTTGCCTCAAGCTCAATTGGTGAAGCCGGGATTGATGCTTTAAGATTGCATAATCCACCCTATGACCTGCTGGGGCGGAAAATTGCGATCGGTCAAGTCGAGATCGGGCGTCCTGGTCAATTTGGGATTGATAAAGCGGTCGCCCAAAATCGGGCGGTGCCCCTGACACGCGTCTTCTATCGGGATATTCCTGCCCGCATTAATACGAATGTGGATGGCCATGCCCAGAACGTGGCCAGCATCATGATTAGTTCTGCGAAGGCAATGCGGGGAGTTGCTCCAGCGGCAAGGCTATATTCTTCAGCAGCGGGCACCCCTAAACGCTATGGTCAGCCGGAGGAATGTCTGTCTGCCCAACATGTAGCCCTGCAGAATGGTGGGGATGTGCGGGCAATTAATTTCAGTTTTGGCGAGGCATTACGCCAGGATCCTCGCCCTAAGCCTCTACTGGATGGAAATGCGCTGC
>JBAUTA010000360.1:0-2097 GCA_049581985.1 Kovacikia sp. | reverse complement strand
TAGGGGAGGGGAGGGAGAGAAAGGGAGCGGGGGAGGATGAGCGGGTAGGGAGAAGGAGAGGAAAGGAAGGGTGCAGGATAAAGAGGGATCAGGTTTGGATTTTGGATTTTGGATGCTGCCTGTTTTCGAGTGGGGCTGTCTTGCCTGGTGCTCTCTGTCTGCTATCTTCTAGGCGCTAAACCCTTAGCTTTTGATCACGGCTGAAAGTTGTCTCCCAAATAGTATTGTCTGACCAGGGGATTGCTGTAGAGTTCGTCGGCGGTGCCGGACGCCAAAATTTGGCCATCTCGCATAATATAGGCCCGGTCTGTAATCGCCAGAGTTTCTCGCACGTTGTGATCGGTGATCAGGATGCCGATTTGCCGATCGCGCAGGCGGGCGACGATCTGCTGAATTTCGGCAACCGCGATCGGGTCTACGCCGGCAAAAGGTTCATCCAGCAGGAGGAATTTGGGGCCGTCTCGTCCGGATGCCAGCGATCGGGCTAACTCAGTCCGTCGTCGCTCACCCCCAGAAACCCGAATGCCCAGGGTGTGCGCTACCTTTTCCAGACGAAATTCATTGAGCAAATAGGCAAGGCGATCGTTCCACTCCTGCCGGGGAATATGGGTTTGCTCCATCACCAGAAGAATATTCTCCCGCACCGTTAAATGGCGAAAGATACTTGCTTCCTGAGCTAAATAACCGATACCCATCTGTGCCCGTTTGTGAATGGGCATAGAGGTGATTTCCGTATCATTCAGCCAAACCCTTCCCTGGTTTGGTTTCTCCAAACCCGTCGCAATGTAGAAAGTCGTAGTTTTACCAGCTCCATTGGGACCCAATAAACCAACGACCTCTCCCTGGGACACAGAAAGGCTGACCCGACTGACAACTGCACGCTGACCATAGGACTTATGAACGTTTTCAAGCACAATCTTCAAAAGTTCACTCCTGGTTGCGCTACCCTACAAACGAAACGCAATCATCTTACCAAAGACCGTGTATTAACGTTGACCTGGAGCGAATGGGATTGGGTTTGAGGGCGTTACTGGAGACGAATTAAACGACGGTACCGTGCCGGGGGAAGTAAACTCCGGCTCAGTCAGGAAGGGGGCTTGCGTGGTGGCTGGGGTTGGGGAGGGAGATGCTTCTGGAACAATGTAGGTTGACTCCACCTGTTTAGGAGGGGCAGGGAGGGCGACAAAGCGCCCCTCATCAATTAAGTAGGTAATGACCTCACCCCGCATACTGTTTCCCTCTTGCAGAACGTAAACATTACCGCTTAGAACGATTCGACGTTCACGGCTATAGTACTGGGCTTGAGCAGCGGTTGCCTGAATCTGACGAGCAGGATAATTGATTTGAACGTTGCCACGGGCGGTAACAACCCCTGTCTTAGCATTTGCTTCTTGAACATCTGAATACAGGGTCATTGCCCGATTTTGCAGGGGTTGGGTGGTTGTTTGAGCATCGGCGGTATGCCCGATCGGAAAAAAGCTGATTAGACAATCCAGCAACAAAACGGTCAATGTGGTGACACCGAGAACTCTTGCTGGAGTGAACTGAATCATGCCAGCAGATTTCAAGCGATGTAAGGAGAAACGAAATCGTCGGTAAGGAGCCATCATCAAGCGGAAACTCAGCAAGAAACAAAGAAAAAAGGGAACGGAATGCGGGCACAAAATCCTCAGGTAGTTTACCCAATCCATTTGGATTGAAGCTAATTTGCCCTAAGAGGCTCATTCCAGTCATCCAATCATATGCAATGACTAATTCCTGGCAAAGGAAGTTTCAAACAGATAGTTCTATAGTAAAGCTGCCAAGGCAGGAAAGTTGGGATTGCAATCCAGAGATCGATTTGGAGAACTCTAAAGGACGATTGCTCCGGTCATGCTAAGTAAGCGCCAGCTTCGGGAAGCATCCCGATGCATCGCCAACCTGGAGATTCTTTGCTTCCTGCGTTCTGCTCAGAATAACCAGGAAACATTTATTTCCTGGCCCTCTCCTACGGCAGTTTCTGGAGGATTGGGAAGGCGATCGAGGGATGGGCGCTCAGTTCGACTTTACCCTCCCCTTCCCTAAGCTGCTGAATCACCGTAGATACCTGCTCAGGAC
>JBAUTA010000359.1:0-4908 GCA_049581985.1 Kovacikia sp. | reverse complement strand
AGGGCAAGCACAGAGGAAATGTCTTCGAGGCTAGACGGTTTCAGATCACGGACAATTTGACGCATACCGGATGACTCAAGCTGAAAGATGCCTTCCAGCTCGCCCCTTGCCAACAATCGATAGGTTTCTGGATCGTCCATCGGCAGAGTATCCAGGTCAATTCTCGTTTTGTGGGTCTGCTCAATCAGTTCCACCGTTCTCTGGAGCATGGTCAGGTTCTTTAACCCCAGAAAGTCCATTTTCAGGAGACCCATCGATTCGATATCTTCCATCGAATATTGGGTCACGACTGCCCCATCGCCATCCTTGGTATTGGCTTGCAGGGGCACGATTTCATCGAGTGGTTGGGCTGAGATCACAATGCCAGCCGCATGCATGCCAACACTTTTGTTGGTGCCCTCAATCCGAATGGCCATATCAAGCCAGTGGCGAACTTTGGGATCGGCATCATATTTCTCCTTAAACTCCGGCGCAGGGGTTTCGTCGGAAATCATCACTTTCAGCTTGGTTGGCTTGCCCCGCACGACCGGAATCATTTTTGCCATGCGATCGGACTCCCCGTAGGGAATATCCAGGACTCGTGCTACGTCCTTTAGAACTGCTTTGGAGGTCATGCGGTTATAGGTGATGATCTGGGCCACCCGATCGCCCCCATATTTTTCCATGACGTATTGAATCACTTCATCGCGGCGATCGATGCAAAAGTCGGTGTCAATATCCGGCATGGATTTGCGTTCTGGATTCAGGAAGCGCTCAAACAGCAACCCGTGATGAACCGGATCGATGTTGGTAATGCCCATGGCATAGGCAACCAGGGAACCCGCTGCCGAGCCCCGTCCGGGTCCAACTGGAATCCCATGATCTCTGGCATATTTGATGAAGTCCCACACCACGAGAAAGTAGGTGGCAAACCCCATCTGTTGCATCATTTGGAGTTCGTATTCCAGGCGATCGCAGTATTCCGGCTTGATTTCTGAGCGAGATTGACAGTTGTGCCGCTGCAGCAATCCCTCCCAGGCAACTTCTTCTAAATAAGTGGCTGCGGTGTGTCCGGCAGGAATGGGATAGTCGGGAATGCGGGGTTCACCCAGAATTTCGTAGGGTTCAATTTTTTCGGCAACTTCCAGGGTGGTGACGATCGCCTCTTCAATAATGTCATCGGTCAAATGGTCCCGGAACAGCGATCGCATTTCATCGGCTGACTTAAGGTACTCGGTGCCGCTATAGCGCAGGCGTTTGTCCTCCGTAATTAGCTTGCCTGTCTGAATGCAAAGGAGGGCATCGTGGGCTTCCACGTCGTAGCAGGAAATATAGTGGGAGTCATTGGTGGCGATAATTTTGATGTTTAGTTCGCGGGCGATGTTGACAATTTCAACATTCACGATCCGGTCTTCCAAAGAGCCGTGATCTTGAATTTCCAGATAATAGTCGTCGCCAAACAAATCTTTGTACCACTGGGCCACACGCCGGGCAATTTCTGGTCTGCCCTGCAAAATTGCCTGCGGCACCTCCCCACCCAGACAGGCACTGGTGACAATTAGCCCTTCATGGTATTGCTCTAGTAAGTCTTTGTTAATACAGGGACGGGCAAAAATCCCTTTTCCTTGAAAGCCTTTGAGGTGGGAAAGGGTGGTTAACTTAACCAGATTCTTGTAACCCAGGGTATTTTTTGCCAGGACAACCTGATGATACTTGGGACGACGCTCCTGCTTGGTCACATCGCCGTTCAGGATATACATTTCGTTGCCGATGATCGGCTTAATTCCCCCCTTGATGCGGCACACCTTCAGCAACTCGATCGCCCCGTACATGACGCCGTGATCGGTAAGCGCAATCGCAGGCATGTTGAGTTCGACGGCACGATCGATCAACTCTGGTAACTGACTGGCACCATCGAGCAAGCTGTAATCACTGTGAATGTGCAGACCAACGAAGGACATAATTTCCTCAAACCATAAGAAGCCTGAGATTAGGGTACTCGATTATGGCTGTGTTGAACGCTGTATTTAGTGTTTTACTTTATTATTCAACGCTATTAATAGCTGTAGAAGGGAAAGCAATCACAGAAGGTAACCCGAATTGATTTTTAGAGTTTTATAGGATTCCCTAGTATAAATGTATCCATTTTCCCTTAATCTGATACACCAATCTGCCCCCAGGAATGGTTGTGCTGCCCCAAGATGAACAGTCATTGGATTAAATGGTGCCCACCGACTTAATACCGTTTTTATAGGAAGCTGCATCTTATTTGACCCCCGGCTGTCGCCGTCCTTGCCAAGGGGGGACTATAGGGGGTGCTTGTTTTGGCGCGTCTTCATATTTGATTGGTATAGGGAGCTAGAGAAGGAACTGGATAAGAAGCTGGGTCCAATTAAATTAAAGATGATTTTGGGGGTGGAGGGGGCGGCTTTCTATCCAAAGACAACTTCCTGACTCTGCTGAATCTGGGAGAGTTGGGTGGAATCCGTATAGAGAACTTGTTCAGAAACCGTGGCAAGGTCGCGGTTGATCCAGACCAGGGAAATCTGAGAAACAACGCCAGACTGGAGCGATACGATAGAAAAATTGCGGAGGCAATCGTTGTCCTGTTTGACAATCCGGGGCACGCTGGCGGCGTTAAGGTAAATAGTGCCTTCAGGACTTGCCACGACGGGCGTTCGCAAAAGTTGCTTGGTGTGGCGGAGGTGATGGTGCATATGGCCAAATGCCACCAGGGGAACTTTCTTGCCTGATCTGCGGGTTTCTTCGATCGCGGCTGCCAGGTCTGGATCACCAAAATCACCGCCTAAAGGCTGCCAGTCCCGACCACAGGGATCTTCCGGGCGATCGCCCAATCCTTTCGGACCACAGTGCCCCAAGAAAATTACTGTCTCATAGGTAGCCTGGCGAACGGCCTCCATAATCCGGGCAGTCGATTCTGCAAAATTGCTCACACCAAAACGCTCTTGGTAAAATTCCGCATTTTTCCAATCTGACCCACCCCAGCTAAAGGGTCTTCCTCCAACCACCGTTAAAGCCAATTCGGGAAAATCTAACTTGCCATAGCCAACGTGATTTACCCCCAGAAGATCCAACTGTTGCTGGACCCAGTCTTCTTTCTGGCGATCGTAAGGGCAATGTTTTGCTCCCCAGGAAGTTGCTGTATACCAGGCATCATGGTTCCCAAAGATGGCCGCTTTCGGCAGATTAAGGGATGCGATCGCCCGTACCACTGCAACCGACTCATTGCCAAAATCCCCTACAAGCAGTACCAGATCAACACCCAAATACTGCAACGCGATTTCGTCATCCGCATCCCACTGGTCGTGAACATCCCCTATCACTGCGATCTTTATATCGGATAAATCGGATAAATCGGATGATTTTACAATCTGCGTAAATTCTTTTGCCTGCTGCGTTCTTGTTGCCCCATCCCTTTCCTGAGATTGCCCATTGTGATGCTTATCAACCATACCTGACCCTCTTCCTACCTTTTCCAAGCATATCGCCATTCCCCAGGGGTGGGAGGAGCTATAAAGCGCGATAGCATTAAGATTATGGCCTGATGGCGTGATCAGGCGACAATCAACCTGCTGGCCCTTTTAAAGGGTGTGAGGGGCAGTACAGTCAGGGTGCTTTAAGAAAAAACTATGGGGGAGGATGGATCTATCTGAACACGCTAATCTATTAGGGTTAGGAAGTATTCGTTGGCGAAGCAGACTGGCGTTGCTTTGACTAATTCTTTGACTAATTCTAATTGATTGAAAATTTAGGAGATGAGAATGAAGTCCTTTAACTGGCGCAAGATGCTTGCGCCGCTGCTGTTATCGGCGTTGCTGCTGGTCACAGGTTGTGCTCCAAAAGCGCCTTCACAATTTTCTGAGGCTCAACAACAAAGTACTCAAAAAGGTGCTCAACCGGCTGTTTCTAAAAATGCTACCCAGGGGAGTACTTTTAACAAGTTTTTCCCAAAACCATCGGCAGGCTATGAGCGAGTCTTTACTCAGGAGAAAAAGGGATTTTCAGAGGCGAAGTTGAAGAAGGGCGGGAAGGATGTAGCCATGCTCTCTATCTCTGACACAATCAGCTTGCCGATGGCAGCGAAGAAGTTTGAAAGCAGCACCACAAAAATTTCAGGCTATCCTTCCATGGAAATCGGGAGTATGCAGACGGCCTTACTGGTTTCAAACCGCTATCAGGTAAAGGTGCAGACCCGCGACCCATCTTTTACACCCCAGGATCGGCAAGCCTGGATTCAGAAGTTTGACCTGAGTGGGTTGTCTAAAGTTAAGTCGTAGCCAGACAGTTTTTTAGTTGTCATACCCATCCTAATGGCAAGCTGCACCGAATCTAGACGGCTAAAATCCTTGGAATTAGGCAGTTTGCAGCTTAATGAAGTACCGGGGGCAAGGGGCAGTGACCTCTGCGTAAGGATTCTACCCCTACCCCGTACCTGACTCAAGGGAAACCTGCTATAAGGAAACTATTCCCTGCGGTCTCACAGAAAACGTCATAGCGGAATGTCGTAGGAAATTGGTATTCGCTGCTAGTTGTCAATTATTCGGTATTGAAATATAGATTGACGCAGAAGCTGTTTGCAAAGTTTCCTGCAAACCTGACCTGATAGGATTTTGGGTAAAATCCTGGAGATCACTGAAAGCTCCTTTTGGTAGGGTTTCTAATCGACTTTTCAAACAGGTTCTCATAAGTGGCTGGGCATAATTAAGCTGGGCATAATTAAACTGATGCCCGTGGGGGTGGAGGGGGTGAAACCCCTTGCCTGGGGGCGCAGTCCCCAAATCCCTTCTTACACTTAATTAGGCCGACCTACTTAGCGAATAGTTGACACCTAGCGAATCACTGACAACTAGGGTTGCAAATCATAAATTTTGCAAGATGGGGGAACCCACCCCAGATCCCCTCCAAAAC
>JBAUTA010000358.1:0-2926 GCA_049581985.1 Kovacikia sp. | reverse complement strand
CCCCTGCACCCCGTCCCTAATCTGTCCTGTTCGCTATTTAAATTTGGTATAAAATCCCAATCTCCCCTCTAAAATCCCAATCTCCCTTCTAAAATCCTTTATGCTCAGTCGCGTTGCTGATTCAATTTACTGGCTTAACCGCTACGTCGAAAGGGCAGAGAATGTTGCCCGCTTTGTGGATGTGAACCTGAACCTGCTGCTGGACTCTCCTACCGGAACAGCGCAACAGTGGGAACCGATCGTTCTGACGACGGGGGATCTGCCTCTATTTAAAGAGCGCTACGGAACCGCTACGGCAGAGAACGTGATTCAGTTCCTGACGGTGGATGCGAAGTATCCCAACTCGATTCTTTCCTGTTTGCGGGCGGCTCGAGAAAATGCCCGATCGGTGCGGGAAATCATTTCTTCGGAAATGTGGCAGCAGGTGAACTCTTTTTACCTGATGGTGACGGAAGCGGCTCAGTCTGGAACGCTTAACGATCTGTCCAGTTTGCTCCGGTTTTTTGAAGAAGTGAAGATGGCAAGTCACCTGTTTGCTGGGGTGATGAACGCCACCATGACCCACAATGAGGGCTGGCATTTTGGTCAAATTGGCAGATTATTGGAACGGGCGGATAAGACGGCGCGGATTTTGGATGTGAAATATTTCATTCTGCTGCCCTCTGTCAAGGATGTGGGTAGCACGCTGGATGAACTCCAGTGGATCGCCCTGCTGAAGTCTGCCAGTGCCTATGAAATGTACCGCAAACAGGGCTTACATCGGATTACCCCTATGGATGTAGCGGAGTTTTTGATCCTGACGCAGGAATTTCCGCGCTCCATCCGGTTTTGTATTATGCAGGCGGAGCGATCGCTGCATCAAATTACGGGCACTCGCATTGGCACCTGGCAAACCCCGGTTGAACGGTCCCTGGGCCGTCTCCGCACCGACCTGGACTATCTCACGATCGAAGATATCGTCGAAAAGGGACTACACGAATTTCTCGATGACCTCCAAAGCCGGATGAATGAAGTAGGTGCAAAGACCTTCGAGACTTTTTTCGCCCTAGATACGGTCAGCTAAATGCGTTATCAAATCAGCCACACAACTACCTACAATTACAGCCGACCCGTTACCCTATTACCTCACGTGATCCGGTTGCGTCCCCGCAGTGATAGCTGCCAAACGTTGCGATCGTTTTCCCTGCTAGTTTCACCGACCCCCCAACAGGAATCTCAGATCGTTGACCTGGAGGGGAGTGGAACCGTCAAAGTGTGGTTCAAACAGGAGCAAACGGACTCTTTGCGGGTTCAGGTCATCTCGCAGGTAGAAACCCACTGTATCAATCCCTTCAACTATCTGCTGGAGCCGTGGGCGGTCACCTTGCCGATCGATTATCCTTCCTCGTTATCGGTGCATCTGCAACCCTATCTTGTCGGGCCGCGATCGGGGTATGCCGCTGCCATCGATCCGATTGCCCTCCAACTGGCCCAGGAGCTTCATCATCAGGTAGACGGGAACGTGACCTCCTTCCTATCGGAACTGACCCAAAAAATTTACAAAGGCTGCCAGCAGGTAATCCGGGAAACGGGGGAGCCTTTTTCGCCGGGGATCACCTGGACAAAGCGCTCCGGTTCCTGCCGGGATTTAACGGTTTTATTTATGGAAGTGTGTCGGGCCATTGGATTGCCATCGCGATTTGTCAGCGGTTATCAGGAAGGGGATCCAGGCAGCACCGATCTCCACCTGCACGCCTGGGCCGAGGTTTATCTGCCTGGGGCAGGCTGGCGTGGTTTTGACCCCTCCCACGGAACAGCGGTAGCCGATCGGCACATTGCCCTTGTTTCCAGCATCTTTCCTGCCTATGCCGCGCCCATTTCTGGCTCGTTTAGTCAGGGCAGCGGTGCCCAGGCTGAGATGACCTATCAATTGTTAATTCAAGGATTTTAGGAAGCCAATTTTCAGAAGCAATAGCATCGCACTACTTCTATAGGTTAGGACGGGGTGCGGGGGTTCCACCCCTGGCTAGGGGCGAAGCCCCCGCACCCCCATCTGCAACCTTCATTTTTTAAATTGGTATTAGAAATTTCCTGGGTCGTTTTTTCAATCCGTTGGTTCTGCTTCTCCAGGAATCTCTAAGTAATGCTCCCAATCAATATTAGGCATGCGGTTAAATGCTTCATTGAGAGAGATTTCCCAAAGTTTGCGGATTTGACTCAGGTAGGGTGCTCCCAACCGCAGTTTGAGCTCGTAGCGAATCTTGAATGTATTCGTTTCATACATGATCAGACTAATTGGTGGTCCGACGGAGATATTGGACTTCATCGTGGAGTCGATCGACAGGAGAGCACACTTCGCCGCTGCTTCCAGCGGGGTGTCAAAGTCCAGGATGCGATCGAGGATGGGCTTGCCATATTTGGTTTCGCCAATTTGCAGGAAGGGGGTGTCTTTTGATGCCTGAATACAGTTACCCTGGCTATAAATCAAATACAATTCCGGTTCTTCTCCCTTAATCTGTCCCCCCAGGAGAAAACTGCATTTGAAGTCAATCCCGTCTTTCTCCAGCCAGGGTCGATCCTGCTCTTGAATCTGGCGTGCCTTTGCCCCGACATAACGGGCGACCTCGTATAGGCTGGGCAGGGTGTGCAGATTGGGTTCTGATTTGGTGATCAAATCCTGGCGTAACAGGGTTAGGGCTCCTTGAGTTGCCGAAAGGTTGCCGGAGGTACAAAGCAGAATGACGCGATCGCCCGGTTGGGAAAAATCGAACAGCTTTTGGTGCGTCGAAATGTAATCAACCCCCGCATTCGTGCGAGAGTCAGCAGCCATAACCAATCCAGCACTGGTAACAATTCCAAGACAATACGTCATGCAGGGCAAGTAGGAGAACCTTCTGATTTTAAAGCGGTATAGCGGTTTTCATATCAATGGAGTACAGGGGTGCAG
>JBAUTA010000357.1:0-7686 GCA_049581985.1 Kovacikia sp. | reverse complement strand
ACTGAAAACGACCTGAGCCAACGGGCGCTAGAGTAAATAATACCAATTTAAAAAATGAAGGTTGCAGATGAGGGTGTGGAGGCTTCGCCTTCAGCCAGGGGTGGAACCCCTGCACCCCGTCCTCAATCTGCGCTGTTCCCTATTTAAATGGGTATACCCGTCTCTGTTGTTGAACTCTGGAGCAGTGCAACATGACTGACTCAACCGTTAATCAGCCTTTCGCAGAATTTTGGCAAACCGATCTGTTAGATCTGTTCTTTCCGTCAACTCAGGCCGCAGATCCTTTGTTGACTCAGGATGCTGATTTGCTCAGGCAATTCAGCTTTATTCCAGGGTTGAAAGAAATCTTGATGGTGCGGCAGGTGCATGCTCTGGAACATGCCACGGTCTGGGTGCTGAGTAATACGGCGAAATCGGTTCAAGCTGGTAGCACCACTCCCCTTCCCGTAGACAACAATTCACTCAGCGGCATGTCTACTGAGCAGGGGTTTTATCTCTATGGAGAGGTCAACGCTGAGGATTTAAAGCGAGCAGTTCAGGTTGCCCTGGGGCGAATTACCTCAGGGGAATGGGATCTGGCAGTCCATCCCCGCTGTGGCACCAATTTATCGGTGGGAATGCTGGTAACAGCAGGGTTGGCTTTGGGCGCTTCAGCTCTGTTGCCGCGTGACCCGATCGGGCAAATTGTTGGCTTAGGACTGGCCGCAGCCACAGCGACCCAAATTACGCCCGACCTGGGGAAACTGGCGCAGCGGTATATTACTACGGCAATTCCGTTTAATCTGGCGATCAACCGGATTAGCTCAGTTCGTGATTCCGTCGGTCGTCCAGCCCACTTTGTGCAGGTGAATTGGGTGGAATGAGGTAAAGGAGACAGGAGCAAGACTAAAGCCCAAAAGGGGATTGTTAGTCGTCATTTTTCATCCCTCATCCTTGCAGCCACTCGGCTAGCAGTCCTCAAAATTTGTCCAGCCAAAATTGCGGCTCCAAAGCCATTGTCAATATTGACGACTCCGACTCCGGCGGCACAGGAGTTGAGCATTGTGAGCAGGGGAGCCAAGCCGTTAAAACTCGCGCCATAACCAACGCTGGTGGGAACAGCGATCACAGGGCAGGCTGCCAATCCGGCGACAACACTGGGAAGTGCGCCTTCCATGCCAGCAACCACGACAAGAACGTCAGCATCATCGATCGTCCGTCTTTCGCTCAACAGCCGATGAATACCTGACACCCCCACATCCCACAGGCGCTTGACGGTGAAGCCACACAGTTCAGCCGTCACCGCTGCCTCTTCAGCAACAGACAAATCGGCGGTTCCAGCCGCGAGGATGCTAATCAAACCAGGGATGGATTGTGGGTTGGGCGGTGGGGGGGAGGGAGCTTCCGATCTTCCCCTCTTTCTCTCTCCCCCTGCCTTCTGCCTTCCCAGGGCACAAATCCTGGCAGTGGCAAAGTACTCGACATCAGGCACCTTCTCTTTCAGTTGAGCATACACTTCTGGTTCAATTCGGGTTGCCATCACGACAGAAGCCCGATCGCGCATCACTTCCATGATTTGAGCAATCTGGTCAGGGGTTTTTCCCGGTCCCCAGATTACTTCAGGAAAGCCCGTCCGCAAAGCGCGATGGTGATCAATCCGGGCAAAGTCATCAACAGGTTCAAATGCCAGGTATTTTAGCTTTTCCAGGGCATCCCCTGGGCTAACTTCTCCCCCAGCAACGGCATTGAGAAGGGATTTCAGAGCTTCAGGTTGGGTCACAGCTAAAGAAGAAACGGTAAATGGTAGACGTGGGAGATGATAGGGTTTCTCCCCTTCTACTTTAGGGCGATCGTCCTTCCTGGTGTTGACGTTTTTATCCCAATTTTTGATCCCAATTCAAAAAGTAATACCAATTTGAAAAATCAAGGTTGCAGATGGGGGTGTGGGGGCTTCGCCCCCGCAATCAATCTCGACAGACCCTTGCCCCAACGCTTAATTCTGAACCCGTTTCTCAAATTCTTCTCGGGTGCTCTCTACCAATGCCAGAGCCCCCTGATAGACTTCGGCATGTTCCTGTTTAAGCCAGGCCAGCAGGTGAGACAGTTGGGCATTCCTCAATTCCAGGTCAGCCTGGAAAATCGCAGCCGTCGCCATATGTTTGGCATACTCTGGTGGATGTCCCTGAGTCACGAAGGCAGCGGTGAGTGCGGTCAATGCTTGTTGACGAACCAAGTCGGAAGTTAGGGGAATCATAGGTATAGGGTTTAGGGTATGGGGTGTGGGGTGTGGCGCTGAGCTGACAGTAATTGGTAGGCAGCGGTGAAATCATCCGTAGAAATCTGGATTGTGGTGGGATCGGTTAATCCCTGAGCGCGGTATCGGCGGATGGCTTCCAGGGCAGCCTGATTACTTAAAAGTGCCAGATCTGCCCCATTCCAACCCTCCGATTGGGTTGCCCAGTGGGTCAGGTCAACGGTTGATAAGGGCCGATCGCCATTGTGAACCTGCAAGATCGCCAGACGGCTGCTGAGATCCGGCAACTCTACCTTTAGTTGCAGGTCTAGCCGTCCGGCTCGCAAAAGGGCGGGATCAAGGGCATCGGGGCGGTTAGTGGCACCAATTAGCAAAACGTTGAGGCATTCCTGAAGTCCATCGAGTTCGGTGAGAAGCTGCCCGACAACCCGATCGCTCACCCCTGAATCACCCTGGAACTTTCCGCGGGCTGGCACCAGCGTATCAATCTCATCAATAAATACGACACAGGGAGCCGCCTGTCGTGCTTTAGCAAATAACTCTCGGACTTCCTGTTCTGCGGCACCGACCCAACGGCTCAGCAGTTCAGGACCATTCACCGCGATAAAGTTTGCTCGCGCTTGGGACGCGACCGCTTTTGCTAAGAGAGTCTTTCCAGTACCGGGTGGCCCCCAGAGCAGAATTCCCCGGGGCGCTTTTGCCCCAGTGCGCTGGTAGAGTTCTGGATAGAGCAAAGCCCCTTCGACCGACTCTTGCAGGGTGCATTTGATCTCCTCCAACCCCCCAATCTGATCCCACGCTACGTTCGGAGACTCGACCTCAACAGAGCGCAGGACGGAGGGTTTGACTTGCTTAAGGGCCTGCAAAAAGTCTTCCCGATTAATCGTCATGACCTCAGGCAAAGGTTTTTGGAGATCAGGAACATGGCGGCGCAGGGCTGTATAAGCAGCTTTCTGGCAAATGGCTTTCAAGTCAGCACCAACCATACCCACGGAAAGATCGGCGATTGCGCCCAGATCTACCGATCCATCCAACGGCATGGCACGGGTGAGAATGGTAAGGATTTCCAGACGTCCGTTGCGATCGGGCACCCGGAAATGAACTTCTCGATCGAACCGACCGGGACGGCGCAAAGCCGGATCGAGGTGATCGGGACGGTTAGTCGCTGCCAGGACAATCACTCCCGTTGTTTTGGCAAAACCATCCATTAGCCCCAAAAGCTGTGCTACCAGACGTTTTTCCACCTCACCTTCGACCTTACTGCGATCGGGGGCAAGGCTATCAATCTCATCAATAAAAACAATGCAGGGAGCTACTTTCGCAGCCTTCTCAAAAATGCTCCGCAGCCGTCCTTCTGCCTCTCCGTAATATTTGCCCATCACTTCAGGGCCAATGATGGCAATATAATTGACGCCTAACTCCTCTGCCAATCCCCGCGCCGTCAAGGTCTTTCCCGTTCCTGGTGGGCCCACAAGCAACACCCCACGGGGAGGTTCTAAACCCAGCTTTGCCAGTAGCTCCGGGCGTTTGAGGGGGATTTCTACCAGTTCCTTCAGCTCTGCCAGAACCTCTGCCAATCCACCCACATCTTTGAGTGAAGCAGCAGACGCCTCTTCCCCAGCGGGCGGAGGTGTAATAATCACATCGTCGGTGACAGAATTTCCCCCCCGATTTCCCTGCCCCTCTGCTCCTCCACTCGCATTTGGACGCACACGGCTGACGCCAATACCACTGGGAATGTTGCCCTGGCGGGGGATACTGCTTAGAGTTCGGGAATTGATTTGAATGTCGGTTTTCAGTTCCCCCTTCTCTGCTTTTTCTTCCAGGGCTTTCGCAAGTTCCAGTAGTTGTTCAAATCCTTTGAATAAATCGCTCATCAGTTCCCCCAGATCGATTTCGTAATGATGCTCCCCTGGAATGGGGATATAGCATACTCCTATAGGTTAGGACGGGGTACAGGGGTGGAACCCCTGGCTGGGGGCGAAACCCACACACTCCCTTTAATTCCAATGTCCTAACGCGCTTGCATAGGGCTATAAGCCGTAACGTCATACCTTAGCTTTCCCAGTTTGCCCAAAAAGTAGAGGCTGCTCGACTCCCCGGATTTATCGATTCCTTCAGAACTTGGCCGAGTAGAATAATAGTACTAAGCAAGCCGGTAGGGTTCACCAGGACTTTGCCTCAAGGGCTTGGCTTGAATCCAATCGACCTGCTGATTAGTCATGGCCCTTTTCAAGGGTGTGAAGTACAGTGAGGATGCTTCGTGCCCCACTGTGCCTTACGTTTCTGTACTTCACCCCAGTGCAAACCGCTATAGGCAGGTTAAAGCTAATCGCTTTTCAAAGGAAGAGATGGATGGTTTGGGATATTTTGCCACTACGAGCGATCGTCTTTCAGTTCCTATTCCTGCTGTTGGCGATCGCCATTGAGGGATTAATTTTCTACCGAATATTGAATCTTGAACATAAAACCAGCATGCAGTATGCGACAACGGTTAACCTGCTCTCAACCTTTGCCGGATGGTTGCTTTTCTTCCTTGCCCAGTCTTACCTTCCAAGCGATATCAAGCTTCAATTAATTAGCTACATTTTTTATGAACGATTCTTTCTCGATTCCCTGCCGATTGATTTTTTGACAACCCTGGTTCTATGCATTTTTGGGATTTATACTGCGACCTCATTTTTGGAATGGTGGGGTTTAAATAGGTTGGAAATCTTTTTAGGAAAAATTCCGGCTGAAGAGATAAAAGAGGCCGAAAAACCTAGTGGATTTCGAGGCCGGAAAAATCAAGCGATCGGCCCCAAAGTCAACAGTAAATTTTTCGCTATTTTTCTAGGAAATGCTTGTAGCTTTTCTGTCATCCTATTAATCCTGGTTATCCGTTTATTTAATCAAGCGCGCTATTCAGCTCTGTAAGATGAACATTGTTTTTGAGCAGAATACAATCTCTGGTCAAGCCTTTCTGGCGCAGATTATTCCTGGACTGGGCGCTTTGCAAATTCCGGTTTGGCTACTGATCTTAATTCCGGTTGGGCTGCTGCTATTCCTGGCCACTACTTCGCTTCTGACATTTGATATCGCTAAGACAATTCTTTCGACTATCAAAGAAGTTTATGAAGCAATCAAAAAGGTACTGACTCCTCCTAAATGGGATTCCTGGCAAATACTTATCTGGATTAGCGCCTTTTCCTGGTTCGTTTCAATGTTGCCCAGTAGTCCAATTATTCAAAGTCTAATTGCAACCTCTGGCTGGATATTTCTGATTCCAGGGATACATTGGTTAATTCATGAAGAAAAACTAAAAACAACTGCTAATACGGAAATCAATGTCAAGAAAGGGCTGACTTTTAATAATTTTTTCTTTGGTCCCTGGATTACGGGAGCACTAACCTGCCTCTTCCTATTTGGCGGATTGATCGATAGTCCCAGTTCCATTGGCTTTCTATGCTGGCCCCCGCTTTCTGCCATGATTGCCCTGGCCCCTAAATGTATTACAGCTAGTCCAGATGGACCCAAATATGGGTTTCCTGAGAAGGCTGGAGATCGGCAAGAAATCGTTATTTTAATGCTGAGTAATTTGATTTTGAGCTGTTGGTTTCAGCTTTATTTTTTAACTCAAACCTGGATTGCAGCCTATCCCAGTTTATTGTCGGGAGACTTGAGCAAGAGTACGGTTATCGTCAAACTTGATTCTAGAGACAAACCCTCTTCCCGGGGAGTTGCCATCCTGGAGCAAGCCGGCGCGATCGTCACTAATGACTTGACAGGGCAATCCTGGTCTATGGCAGAGCGGTGGCTTCTGGATCTGGATCAGCAGATCAAATTAGTTGAGGAAAGCGCGATGAACCAACTGACGGAGGTTGAGGAAAATACCTTGTGGAGTTTACAGGGGCGTACCGTTCCGGGCAGCGAGTATACGCTGCAAATGTACGCCATCTGGCAGGGACCTACCGTAGATGGGAAAGGCTACTACTTGACAAAAGCCTGTCAAATCACCCGGGGACCTGGAACTCGCATCACCGTCAACAATCAGTCAAATGCGCCGCCAATAGCTGGTCTGGCAAGGGTTGAATGTGGTGAAGTGCAGGGGCCTTTTCCGGGGCAGCCTGACTTTTCCAGGGTCCAAATTGAGCCTGCAAACAGACCAAGAACCAGGGAAGACAACGGAGGAAGTTCGGGCAGTGGCGGAGCGGGAGCGGACAGGAGTTGGTAGGACGGGTAGACCCAAACGCAGGGTTTGGAGGGAAAAGGGAGGAAACCCTCCTCTCCCCCTGGGGTAAAATTTAGTGTTTGCAACCCTAGGGGATAAGGCCTGGTTAGTCGGGGATGAAGGCATGAAGATGGCAAAGGGAAGTCCAAAAAAGTCACCCTACAGAAGTCGCAGGCGAATTATGATGGGTCAGTTCCCAAATAATCGCACCTGGCCGCAACCATGAAAGTTCCTTTTCCACTCCTGCCGTCCGATCGTCTATTCCCTATTTTCCCTATCCGATTGAATAGTTTGGCTGCTTGGGAGGTGAATGGATGAATCCAGTTAGAACGATGGTAATTGCCAGGAATGTATTTCGTGAGGTGATTCGCGATCGCGTCCTGTATTTGGTCGGGCTATTTGCAATTTTCCTGGGTCTTTGTGTGCGTCTGCTACCGGAGGTAGCTGCGGGAACCCAAAACAAAATTATTCTGGATATTGGCCTGGCAGCAATGACGCTGCTGGGTTTGGTGATTGCGGTTTTTGTCGGCACAGGATTGGTTAATAAGGAAATAGAGAAACGAACGGTGCTGGTTCTAATTGCAAAACCGATCAGTAGGGCGGAATTTATTGTTGGCAAGCACGTCGGACTTTCAGCCGTTCTGGCGGTATTGGTGGCGGTGATGACCACATTTTATCTGGGAATTTTATCCCTCAGTCAAATTTCCTACCCGACTGGCAGCTTTCTCGTCACTTCCCTCTATTTGCTCTTGCAACTCTCCCTGATTACAGCAGTGGCGATCGCCTTTGGGGTATTCACCAGTTCCCTCCTCGCCACCCTTTTAACGTTCGCCGTTTACTTCATGGGGAACTTCAGTCGAGATTTGATGACCCTGGGTGCCCTCAGCAAAAATCCGGCAGTTGCCAATCTGACAAAAAGCATTTATCTGGTGCTTCCCGACCTGGCAAGACTAGACTTCAAAAATCAAGCAGTTTATGGACAGCTACCGGGGGTAGATCTTCTTTTAATCAATGCGGGCTATTGGTTGCTCTATGTTGTGGTGCTCCTGGCGATCGCAACTGTTATCTTTTCCATCCGCGAGTTTTGACAACCCCCTACCCTACTCCGCCAGATATTCGTAGGTTTTAATCAGCTTCTTGATTGTTTTCAGATGTTCGCGGGCGATCGTCGCTGTCCCCGCTCCCGACCCTGGCTCAATCACAATATCTCCGATCGACTCTAGGGCCTGCTCGTTAATCGAAT
>JBAUTA010000356.1:0-2116 GCA_049581985.1 Kovacikia sp. | reverse complement strand
GCAGAAGCAGAGACCTTAGAAAAACTGGGCAGACACGATCAGATTCCTCAGCTATTGGCTTATTTTGAGGAAAATCGGGAATTTTATTTAGTTCAGGAGTTTATTCAGGGAACTCCCCTGAATCAGGAGTTGAGGGCGGTCCGGTTTTCAGAAAGCCAGGCTGCTGCCATGATGGAGGATGTCCTGGGTATTTTGGAATACGTTCATGGACAGGGCGTAATTCACCGGGATATCAAACCGGAAAATTTGATCCGGCGTCAGCAGGATGACCGATTTGTTCTGATTGACTTTGGAGCGGTGAAGACGATCGACACGACGATCGCAGAGGTGACTGGAGAAACCAATCTGAGCGTGCCTGTCTACACGTCAGGCTATGGGGCTAGTGAGCAATGCCTGGGCAGACCCCGGTTCAACAGCGATCTCTATTCCTTGGGCATGGTGGCTATCCAAACGCTTACAGGCATGCGTCCTTCCCAACTGCCCCATGATTACAACACATCGGAGGTAATCTGGCGGGATCAGTCCCAGGTAAGTGATGCCCTGGCAGCATTTCTTGACAAGATGGTTGCCTATCACTTTATGAACCGCTATCAGTCTGCCACGGAGGCTTTGCAGGCACTTCGGCAGATTATATCGGCCTCACCAACGGTGATGACGCACTCCAGTCAGCGGTTGAGCCAACCGGGGGCAACGGTTGTGCCAACCCCCCAGACCCAGGCCCAACTCTCCGAACTCTCCAGCCAATTGCCCCACTCAACTCTTCGTAAACCTGGGAGAATTGCCGCCATAGCGGGGAGTGCGATCGGGGCGACCCTAGCTTTGGCTATTTTTGCCCGCAATTTCCCCCGCTCCCCTTCTGATCCAATACTGCCTTTTCCTGGGGACAATTCTGCTGGGGGTAATTCCGCGCCATCCCCGGGAAATAATCGAGCAGGTTTCCCAGGGGAGGATGCCATGGGGCCTTTGCGGGAGCGCACCAGTGTAGGCGAAAAGCTGCTGAACAAGTGGCAGATTGTCCCCAACAAGCAGAAAGGGGTTGAGCAGTTTGCAGCGGGGAACTTTTCTGAAGCGGTGACTGCTCTGCAAGCCGCACGGCAGGGCGATCGCTCCGATCCGGAAACCCTGATTTACCTGAACAATGCCCGTATTGGGGCGGCAAAAGCCAATGAAATTGCGGTTGCAGTTCCGTTTGGGGATGCAGCATTGCGTTCTGCTTTAGAGATTCTGCGGGGGGTGGCGCAAGCGCAGGATGAGGTGAATCGGGCGGGCGGTATGGGGGGCGTTCCGTTAAAGGTCAGATTGGTTAATGATGCCAATCAGCGGGAGGATGGGGGCAATCAGCGGGAAGCTGCCCGCCAATTAGCAAACCTGTTGGCGAGTGATTCAGAGGTCCTGGGGGTGATTGGCCACGGTAGCAGCGATACGTCGATCGCCGCTGCCGAAATTTACCAGGCGAATCAACTCGTTATGATTTCTCCAGTTAGCTCAGCCGTTCAACTATCCAATCGCGGTAGCTATATTTTCCGCACGATGCCCAGTGATCAACTGACCGCAAAAGTTTTAGTCAGCTACATGCTGAATTCCCTGAAAAAGCGTCAGGTCGTAGTTTTCTATAATTCCGCGAGTGATTACAGCAAATCGCTGAAGAGTGAGTTTAAGAATGCTCTCTTCTATAGTGCGGGTGTAGATTTGCTGGGGGAGTTTGACCTGTCTAGACCAGACTTTGATGCCTATGAAAGCATTAATGAGTCGATTGTGAAAGGGGCAAAGGTGATCTTGCTGGCGTCTGACCATACGATGTCAGATCGGGCGATGCAGCTTGTGGGAGTGAACGATAAACGCCTCAAAATTCTGGCTGGAGACAGTTTCTTCTCCCCTAAACTGCCCAAGATTGCAGGCAAGGAAGCCGTGGGTATGGTTGTCGCAGTTCCTGCTAATTTGACGCCTTCCCCGTTTTGGCAGAAGTTTATGGGGCTATGGGGCACCCAGGTTTCGACTAGCTGGCGATCGGCGCTTGCCTATGACGCGGCTCAATCTTTAATCAAAGCAATTCGCAATGAACCGACCCGCAGCGGAATTCAACGAACCCTCTCCCAGCCTAACTTTTCTGCTTCAG
>JBAUTA010000355.1:0-2962 GCA_049581985.1 Kovacikia sp. | reverse complement strand
CCCTCTGCCTCCCCGTTCCCTAAAAGCGCTATCATAGCGTTTGTCACAGGGATTACAGTATGGGAAGACAGCGATCGCTCTTAGCGCTAATTTTGGTTTTACTCATTGCCGCTGTGGTGGTAGTCATAAAAATTCCACCCCAGCTCGGTCTTGACTTGCAAGGCGGATCTCAGTTAACGATCCAAGTGAAGCCGACCAAGGATGTGCCCGAGATCACACCCAGGGAACTGGAAGCCGTTCAGAAGGTGATTGAAGGACGGGTGAATGGATTGGGGGTTTCTGAACCGATCGTGCAAACTGCTGGCAACGATCAAATCCTGGTGCAGCTACCGGGGGTTAACGATCCTCAGCAGGCAGAGCGGGTTTTGGGCGGCACGGCACAGCTAGACTTTCGCAATCAAAAACCGGGAACGGAAGCACAGCTCAGGGTTGAATACCAGATCCGGCAAGAATATATCGTTAAGCAGGATGAGCTTCGCAAGGGGGGAGATGCAAAGGATATCGCGGCTAACCAGGCATCTCTTAAGGGCAGCAATGAGGCGATCGGAAAGCTGTTTGAGTCGTCTGGTCTAACCGGAAAAAACCTGAAGGATGCCTTTCCCCAGCCAACCAATTCCCAGAATAGTTGGGAAGTTGCTATCCGATTTGACCCGCAAGGAGCAGAATTGTTTGCGAATTTAACCAAAAGTTTGGCGGGTACAGGTCGGTCAATCGGTATCTTTCTAGACAACGGGCTGATTAGCGCTCCCACGGTCGGGCCTGAGTTTGCCCAGACAGGGATTACGGGTGGCAGCGCCGTGATCACGGGCTTTAGTACGGCTGAAAAGGCCAACGAACTGGCCATTCAACTGCGGGGAGGGGCGTTGCCTGTGCCCGTTGAAGTCGTCGAGAATCGAACCGTGGGGGCGACCCTGGGACAGGACAGTATTCAACGCAGTATTTATGCTGCGATCGGTGGGTTGATCCTGGTCCTCATCTTCATGTTGCTGTACTACCGCTTACCCGGTCTGATCGCTGACATTTCCCTGCTGATTTATGCTGCACTTACCTATGCTGCCTTTGTCCTGCTGGGCGTCACCCTGACGTTGCCAGGGATTGCCGGATTCATCCTGAGTATCGGCATGGCCGTGGATGCGAATGTGCTGATTTTTGAACGCACTCGGGAGGAACTTAGAGCCGGCAAGACCCTTTATCGGTCGATCGAGGCAGGCTTTTACCGTGCGTTTCCCAGCATTTTAGATGGTCACGTAACCACCTTGATTTCCTGTGCCGCCCTGTTCTGGCTTGGCTCCGGTCTGGTCAAGGGGTTTGCGCTCACCCTGGCCCTGGGCGTTGGTATTAGTCTGTTTACGGCCCTAACCTGTACTCGAACGTTCATGATGTCAGTCATTAATTTCCCGAACTTACGCAAGCCTGGTTATTTCGCCCCCAATATTCCCCTGATCACCAAAGCTAAACCAGAGGTGACCCCATGAAACTCCAGGTAATCAAACAGCGCAAGATCTGGTGGTTCATTTCTGCGGCTTTAATCCTGGCTGGAATCCTCTCAATGGTGATTTCCTGGCAACAGATTGGGACTCCCCTACGGCCCGGATTAGACTTCGTCGGCGGCACCCGCTTGCAGTTTGAGCTGGACTGCTCTAAAAACGATTGCAACAAACCGATCGATATAGCCTCAGTCCGCACAATTTTAGAATCCAGGGGGCTTGGCAACAGCAGCGTTCAGGAGGTGACAGGTCAGGGAAGGCGAGGAATTTCGATCCGCAGCACTCCCCTTGACGTCAATCAGCGAACCCAACTTCAGACGGCTCTGAGCGACAAAATTGGCACCTTTGACCCCGCTAAGACGCAGATCGATACCGTGGGGCCGATCGTGGGGCAACAGCTTTTCTCCGCTGGGTTGCTGGCGCTAATTGTGTCCTTTGTCGGCATCACCGTTTACCTGAGTATGCGGTTTCAGCTGGACTATGCCATTTTCGCAATCCTGGCATTGTTCCACGACGTTTTAATTACGGTTGGTATCTTCTCAATTCTGGGGCTAGTGCTGGGCGTTGAAATTGACAGCTTGTTCATCGTGGCATTGCTGACGATCGTTGGTTTTTCAGTCAACGATACGGTTGTGATCTACGATCGGATTCGAGAGACGATCTCTCTCAACCCCGAGCAGGATATTGACGATATTGTCGAAACTGCCGTCAACCAAACCCTGTCACGCTCCATCAATACAACCGTAACCGTACTGCTCTCCCTGGTTTCTATTTTTCTGTTTGGTGGAGATACCCTTAAATACTTTGCCCTGGCGCTGATTATTGGCTTTACGATGGGCGCATACTCCAGTATTTTCATCGCCAGTACTCTGCTGGCACTCTGGCGGGAGCGGGCAGAGAAAGCGGCGGTGCCTGTTGCCATTGCCACCAGCCCGGAGATTGATGACCCATCGACTGGATCGGGAAACGAGCATAGGTGAATGAATCAACCCTCACCCCCATCAGAATCGGAAACCTCTGATCTAGCGTTCCGACAGGAAGTGGAGCGGCTCTATCAGTTCACGGTGTATGCCCGGTGGAGCGCGGTTGGGTTGCTCTGGTTAACCCTGGGTTCTTTAAGTCTGTGGGGGTTTCGCTATCCCATCTCGCTCATGATTGATGATTTTACCTGGGCCGCCCTCCGCTATGGCATTGCCTTTCACCGTCTACCTGCGATCGGACTGGCAACCTGTATTGGATTAACCGTCGCCGTCCTGATTTGGCAAAGCCGTAACATTTTGCTGGGTTTGCCTGAGCAGGAGCGCAAACGCCTGGAATGTCAGGTTTCCCGCATCCGTCAGCAGGGAACCAGCCATCCTCTCTGGAAATTCGTCTGTAAATAAGTCAAGCCTGGGGTTCGTTCTTATACCAAATTTAAAAAATGAAGGTTGCAGATTGGGGACGGGGTTCCACCCCGTCCCCAATCTGCCCTGTTC
>JBAUTA010000354.1:0-1871 GCA_049581985.1 Kovacikia sp. | reverse complement strand
AATGGGTTGCCGAACATGGTGAAGAGATTGGGGTTGACGGCAAAAATCTGGCAGTGGTTGGCAACAGTGTGGGCGGCAATATGACGGCTGTCACAGCGTTGATGGCAAAAGCCAAAGGGGGACCGCATATTAAGTTGCAAATCATGATGTGGCCGATCGTTGATGCTGATTTTGAAACGGAGTCTTTTCACCAGTTTGGTGAGAAACGGTTCCTGACCACACCATTGATGAAGTGGATGTATGACCTCTATACAACTGACCCGGCGCAACGCAAAGAAATCTACGCTTCTCCGCTCCAGGCGACACTGGAACAACTGCAAGGCTTGCCCCCAGCGCTGATTCAGGTTGCAGAAAACGATATCTTGCGCGATGGTGGTGAAGCCTATGGACGCAAGCTGGATGAGGCTGGAGTAACCGTGACAACTGTGCGCTACAACGGCATGATTCATGACTTCGGGTTGCTCAATGGTTTAGCCGAGGTTCCGGCAGTGCGATCGCTGTTTGTCCACGCCGCCGCTGAATTGAAGAAATATCTGCAATAGAAGATGACACGGAGAGGTGGTGCTGAATAGCAGTATGAATTGGAACGAAGTTTCAATTCATACAACCCCTAATTCATACCCAGAATCAGCAACGCCCACGGAGAAGGGGGGACGGGGGGACGCGGAGAGCCAGAAAATTGAAAGAGTCCCGCGTTTCTGTGCCCCATGTCTCCGCGTCCATTCCCCTAACGGTCGGATACATCCATCTTTTCCGTTATGCCAAGATCTCGGAAGTTTGCGTCCGTAAAGAGATTATTAAATGACCAATGAACCCATTAGGAGAGACATGAAGATCAACAAAAATGACACTGCGATCGTCGTTATCGATCCACAAAACGATGTCTTAAGTGAAACAGGGGTTTCCTGGGATTTAGTCGGTGAAAGCGTCAAAGACAATCAGACTGTTGAGAATATTGAGCGTGTCTTCAAAGCGGCGAAGCAGCAAGGTTTTGAGGTATTCATTTCTCCCCACTATTATTACCCCACCGACTACAACTGGAAATTTGCTGGAACCCTGGAGCAGATGATGCTTGGGGTCAAGGAGTTTACTCGCACAGGTTCCTTAACCCTTGATGGTTTTGTGGGGTCAGGTGCCGACTGGCTCGATCGCTATAAGCCTTTTATTGAAGATGGCAAAACGATCGTGGTCAGCCCTCATAAAGTCTATGGACCGCAAAGCAATGATCTTGTGTTGCAACTGCGGAAGCGCAACCTGACCAAAGTCATTTTGCTCGGCATGTTGGCGAATCTTTGTGTTGAAGCTCACCTGCGCGATTTAATTGAACAAGGATTTGAGGTACTTGTCGTTAAAGATGCCACGGCTGCCCCGCATCATCCAGATCTCGGCGACGGTTATCAGGCAGCATTGATTAACTTTGGGTATGTTGCCAACGCTGTTCTTTCTACGGATGACGTTGTAGAAGCAATGGCATGAAGTCAAGGAGCTGATTCCTATGAATGCAAATAATGGCGTCATCAGCCAGCTTAGCCCCTATTCAGTCACCGAAACCATCGATCGACTAGCAGCCATCTTGCAGGCAAAAAGCATCACTATCTTTGCTCGTATTGATCAGCAAGCTGAAGCTGAAAAAGTTGGGCTGAGTTTACGTCCGACACAGTTATTGCTGTTTGGCAATCCGAAAGCCGGAACACCTCTCATGATCGCAGAACCCACGATCGCTCTGGATTTACCGCTGAAGGTGTTGGCATGGGAATCGGCTGATGACAAAGTGTGGCTGAGTTACACCGATCCTCATTATTTACAACAGCGATTCTCGCTCTCCAATGACTTGCTTAAAAACATCGCCATCATTACACCTTTAATTGATC
>JBAUTA010000353.1:0-2723 GCA_049581985.1 Kovacikia sp. | reverse complement strand
AGCCAGAAACTAATGTTGCAAAAGAAGCAAAAGCCACTTGTGAGCAGTACGTCTGGTCACAGAATCAATCCTCTGAAGCTCCGGTTGCTGAAGTCTCCGCTTCTCCCCAGTCCGCAGAGCCAGTGAAGCCAGCGAAGCCACCCGAAGTTACCCCGACCCCCATGGCGTCCCAACCACCTCCTACCCCTACAGAGACACCCTCCGCTCCTTCAGGTTCTCCGTCGCTAACCGAACCAACGAATCCATATAAATTCGAGTTTCCTCAAGCATCCTGCGGCGACCCAACAGCCCAACCAGGCAGCGCGTTTCCCGTGTTCATTGATAACCAACCTGTCGAAGAGATTCGCAGAAAATACTGTGCGGATGCCTATCCTGTTTCCAAGCGCCAGAAAACAGGCAAACCATCCGTGCAAGTTGCCAGCTTTATCGACCCTCAAAAAGCCGCAGCCTTTGCCAAAGCAGTCGGCGGCGAAGTTGGTGAACCCTGATCTGAGAGATCCCCGACTTTTTGAAAAAGTCGGGGATCTGAGAAGTGCTATCCCAAACGAGCGACTTCGACAAACCGCTCCACTGCAAACCGTTTACGTTCCCGCTTTATCTGATCAATCTGATGCAATGTTTCTGCTGTCAGGTAACTCTCCCCACAATCGGGACAGCTAATTACCGGAACATCCTCAATCAGCAACAAATCATCCCCTTTACCGTATGCCCTGGTAATCCGACGAATTCGAGCATTGCCCTTGCCACAAACATCGCAAATCAGCCGATCTTCAGTGCTCATAGGAGATAAACCGTAATAATGACGACTTTACCCGTTAGTCCCAGTTTAACAACGACTTCTACCAAATCACCTTCTAGCGTTGTACCTTTGATCCGATACTTGAACTCACCTGTGTTTCTGTCCTTCTGACGCTCCAGAATTTCACCTGTGAAAATGCCTTGCTCAACATCCAGAATCGACAAGCCATCATCGTCCATCTCCTCCTCAGCATGAAGTGTCATGACATAGAGCCGTTGACCAATCTTCTCGCGGATTTGCTGCAAAACCTTGTCAAACACCTTGACTCTACTCACCATTCCAGCACCACCGCTTTTCAGGCTACCATACACCCTCGCTCAACCGTGCTTCAGAATTTGCCTTGCAAGCCAGAAATCTTGACCTTGGAACACCCTACTTTGACTTCAGATCTGCAATAGCCGCGATTGGAACACAAAATTTGGGCTTCCGCCCTCGAAGTTTCAACTTCCGACCTCCAACGTTTGACCTCAGAACAGCAATCTTGAGCCTCAAAGCTCGGAACTTTGGCTTTCGATCCCAGAACTTCCCCTTTAGAGCCTCAACTGCCGAGATCAGAAGTGCAGTTGTGCTGGTTACTATCCAATTGCTTCGCAACGCTAACGCGAACGGTGATCCAGAAAGTCGTCAGTGAATGGACGACCCTAACCTTCAACTGGGATGAAAAGATTCCTGGCACGAATGAACCCGATCAGGGGGTTCGAGTTGGTAATAACAAACGAATTCCGACCAATGCCTGGTTTGCTTCTCTGTTGCTGGAATCGGAGTTTGCCAAAGCGTCTCTGCCCAAGGTTGCGGAATTGGTTCCTCCGGCGCTTTTTTCAGGGCAGATTCGGAGCACGACGATCGTTTCCTACCTGTCAGAACCGAGAGAAATTCGACCTGGTGAATGGGAAGTGGATTTGGTGGCAACGCGGGTGCTGATCGATCGCACGACGGGTAAGGATGAGCGAATTCCTTTCAATCGCACGTTTACCTTGCAAGCGGTTGAAGTGCCGCGTTCACGCAGTGTCTCCGTAGGAGAGTCGCCCCTCGGAGCCGATGCGCCTCTGGTAGAACGCAAAATCTACGAAATGCGTGCTGCGGGATTGCAAATCACCCGAATTGTCGAGTTTAACCCCCAGCAACAGCGGTAGTGCAGTGGGAACTGTGGCTTCGAGGTCAACGGCTCCAGCACCGACTCCGGCTGCGGTATCTCCTCCTATCACAGCCTCTCGACCAGACCCAGTGAGGGTAAGAGCACCTGTTACTCCGCCTGAGAGGATTCAACCTGTCGAAAGAGTCGATCCGTTTCAGCGTTGGAACTGGCAAATGTTGGACAACTACGAGTGAGTCCCGGTGCTATGGAGCCTTCGAGAACAGCTTCTGGTGGCCTTGGTGATCAGCCTAATCCATCTGTATCAGCGACTCAGCAAAACCCGGTTATTCCCGTAGTCTCTATTGGTAGGACGGAAACAGAATCATCTAGCCTGACAAGCAGTTCTGACACGGTTCCTAACCCCTTTGGGGTGGCTTCGTCTACAGAGCTGCGTTCCACGTTTAGTGCTGACATGACTCCTGGCATGATTGGCATTCTGAACCGTACTCCGGCGGGCCAGCTTGATGGACAAATGGGTGGCTTCAGGGAAGTCGCGCTTGGAACGTTCACTAAAGCCAGGGTGATTATGCCGATGATTTGGGATGAGGGTAGCAATAATTCCACAGGTGGTACAGCGTCTGCCCAAGAAAATCGCTTTGCCGTAGAGCTGGTTGAAGATATGAAAGCCACCAATGGCACAGTAGCACTCCCTACGGGTACGGTTTTGGTGATTCGTACCAGTGCTGTAGGGCGAGGTAATAATTTAGTATCGGCAAGTGCGTTAGCGCAGCTCTCCGAAGGAACCGCCATTGTATATCACGATCGCAGCGGGCAAATCCGTCAGCAAAC
>JBAUTA010000352.1:0-5268 GCA_049581985.1 Kovacikia sp. | reverse complement strand
GTTTATGCCTATGCCACTCATATTGACCACCTGGATGAATTGGCTACAGCAGTAGACCACATTGCCCATCGTCATGTTGAAACTCGTATCCTGCCTGAGCAGTATCCGCTGATTGGCGAAAAACTATTGCAGGCGATGAAAGATGTGTTGCAAGATGCCGCAACGAATGAAGTGATTTCGGCCTGGGCTGAAGCCTATGGTGCTTTAGCAGATATCTTTATTCAAAAGGAAAAGGCGATTTATAACCAAAAAGATCAAGAACTTACTGAGCGATTGGCAAGCGTCAGTCATGCAGTTGCGGCGGATTGAGTCAATCTAGTGTTGCAAACACTAAATTTTGCCCCATGGGGGTAGAAGGGGATTTTCCCCCTCTGCCTTCCTCCAAAACTTTCTTTTTGTTCTACTACAGCGGTTTTCATATCAATGGAGTACGGGGTGCAGGGGGCATCGCCCCAGTGAGAACCGCTATAGATTGAAAACAATATCGGAAATCCCAGCTAACCTTACACGGTTCTTGCAATCAGGGAGGACACAAATGCATACCAGGACAAGAAACTATGTTCGTGCTGCCGATTTAGAGGAGGTTCGTAAGGCGGGGCGATTAGTGGTTGCGATCGCCGGACATACCGTACTCCTCGTTTATGAGAATGACACCATTTATGCCGTAGACAACCGCTGCCCCCACATGGGGTTTCCCCTCCATCGGGGAACGGTGAAAGATTGTATTCTCACCTGCGACTGGCACTATGCCCGCTTTGATTTAACAAGTGGTGGAACGTTCGATTCCTGGGCGGATGATCTACCAGCGTTCCCGGTAGAAATCCGTAATCATGAAGTTTGGGTTGATCTTACGACTCATGCCGATCCGGTTGCTCATCACCGTCAGCGTCTTCAAGATGGCTTAGAGCAAGGTATTCCCCTGGTTATTGGCAAATCGGTCATTGCTCTAGTGCAACAGGAGAAATACACCACTGAAGCTTTTCGGATGGGATTAGATTTCGGGGTGAGTTATCGCCAAAGCGGTTGGGATACCGGGTTGACGATCCACACTTGTATGATGAACCTATTGCCCTACCTGGATGCGGAAGACAAACCGCGGGCGATCTATCACGGCTTAGCCGCAGTTGCCAGGGATACCAGCAACCAACCTCCCCGGTTTCCCATCCATCCTCTACCCGGTTCTGGCAATCCCGCCAGGATTCCCATGCTGCAAAACTGGTTTCGCCAGTTTGTGGAGGTCAGAGATGCGGAAGGGGCGGAACGCTGTTTAGCCTCAGCTATCCGGGCGGGGGCATCCCAAACCCAACTGGCTCAGATGCTATTTGCGGTTGTGACGGACCATCGCTTTGTTGATGTGGGTCATCCTCTGGACTTTACCAACAAGGCTTTAGAAGCCTTAGATGCCACTAATTGGCAGAATGCAGAGCTCGTCCTTACCAGTTTGGTTTCTGGTTACACGAGCGCCACTCGGATGGAGGAATCTCGATCCTGGCGTTCTCCAGTCGATCTGGTGGCGCTTTCGCAGCAGGCGTTTGAAGCACTGCCAGCCGCTTTAGTGGAAGGGAAATCACAGCGGGGAAATTGGAATAACCGAGACCATCTCATCCCTATCTTGCTAGGTGACAATGCTCAGGCGATCGCAGATGCCCTCCTAACAGCCCTCCGGCAAGGATGCTCGGAGGTAGATCTGGCTGGAATTGTCGCCTATGCAGCTGCCTTAAGGATTGCCCAATTCAGTACAAACAATGATTTCAACGATTGGGATAGCGCCCATCATACCTTCACCTTTGCCAATGCGGTTCATCAGGGTATGCGACGAGTCGCATCACCGGAACTGCTGCGAGGTGTGTTTGATGCAGCCATGAATGTCTATCTGGATCGGTTTCTCAACGTACCAACTGCTCGCCTTCCCAGGCCAGATAAAACGGTTGAAAATCCAGCAGAGTTGTTACAGCAGTTGCCAGAGTTACTGGATCGGCAACAGCAGGTAAACCGAGTTGGGGAATTAGTCGGGAGTTATCTTTACAGTGGTGGCAAACCAGAATTGCTCCTGGCAATGCTAAGCAAATTGTTGTTGCGCGAAGATCGGCAATTTCACGTGATTCAGGAGATCGAAGCGGCGTTTCGGCAATACTCTCACTTGGGTAACTCGATCGCTGGGATTAACGTTCTGGTCGCCGCATCGCGCTATCTGGCAGCTCATACCCCCACCATGCGATCGCAGGAGCAAACCTATCAAATGGCTTACAAACTCCATCGGGGCGATCGCTTGTTTGAAGAGGTTGCTGACTCTGAATCCAATATCAACAGGATGTGCCTCGCGGGAGAGTGATTCGTGAGGCTAGGGAGCGAGGTCATACGGGTTGAATGGTAGCGACTCGCAAGCCTTAGCATCAGGATTGTGGTCGATGCAAAAGCCGGAGGCGTTAAAAAAGTGATTGGGCGGTAACCAATGCCAGGACGGGGACTTGAACCCCGGACACGAGGATTTCCAGTCCTCTGCTCTACCAACTGAGCTATCCCGGCAAACTGATGGGTTTTCAGCGCTTAATAAACTTAGCAAATCGGTGTGCCTAATTGCAAGTGAAATATAGCGATCCGATTTGGTTTGTGAGCAAGGATTCCAGTGGAATCCTTGCTCACAAAGCCTCTCAAACCCACAACTGATTTAGACTGCTATAGAAAGTGATCGGTTAAGAAACGGGGAAGACAGGGGGAGAACCGCCTCAGGAGCTTCGCCCTCGATCGACCAAGGTTGCCTTTTCAATGGGTATCATCCCCATTCTCGCCGCTCACCTGCTACAACCATTTATAAGGCCCTACATCGATACAGCTTTAATATGGATTGGCAGGAAATTTCTGGTAATTGGGTGTTGGTGCCACAGCGACCAACCGCGATCGTACATTTTCTAGGGGGAGCATTTGTGGCAACTGCGCCTCAAGTGACTTACCGTAGATTGCTAGAGCGCTTGGCGCTGCAAGGGTATGCGATCGTCGCCACGCCGTTTGTCAATACATTTGACCATACCGCCATTGCCCAGGTTGTTTTGCGAAACTTTGATCGTGCCCTGGAAAAACTTTACGACACAACCCTACGCAAGCGTTATTTGCCAATCTACGGCATTGGGCACAGCATGGGCAGCAAGCTTCATCTATTGATTGGCAGCCTATTCCAGATTGAGCGGGCAGGCAATATCCTGATTTCCTTTAACAATTATTCGGCGCGGGAGGCAGTGCCGCTAGTTGAGCAATTTTCTTCACTCTTCTCCCAATTTTCTCCGACCTTTTCTGTGGAATTTACGCCTTCCCCGCTGGAAACGAATCAACTGGTTGCTCAGAAGTATCAGATTCGGCGAAATTTGTTGGTCAAGTTCACGAACGATACGATCGACCAGACAACCGCTCTGACAGGTCTACTGCAAACCCGCTTTCCGGGCATGGTGATTGCCCAAACGCTAACGGGAAACCACCTGACTCCTCTTGGACCGGATGCTAAGTTGCAAGCAGGAACTATCTTTACCCCATTGGATGCGATCAGCCAGTGGGTGCGCCAGGAAGTCTACCGGGAACTGTATCAGCTAGAAATCGCCATTTTGCGGTGGATGAACCCGTTAGCAGAGCTTTAAAGGAGTACGACTGCCCTACTCCTGGAGCGATCGCCAACCCGCGTGCCAGAGCGATCGTTCCTTGAGCAGGCGAGCATTGACCCACAGCCGAACATTGGGATCGCAGGCAGCTACCAGTTCAGCGAACACCCAATCACCCTGATTTTTGCGATTGACAACCTGAAAGTGTCGCCACCCATCAACTTGTTGATGGGCAGTCCATTTTGAGCCAACTAAATGGGGAAATTTCTTTTTTCGTTGCATGGGAAATTGAGACCGACTTTAAAGTATGGAAGGTTGCAGATGGGGGAGTGGTGGATTCGCCCCCAGGGTCTGGGGTGAAGGATTTAAGGTCAATGGGACGAGAATTCAGGGAAATTCAGTCAGGCCCAATGCGCGCCAGGGTTGAACCTGGGATAAAAGTCAGGCATGAACCTGACTTCAGCCCTGAAACGCTCGCCAGGGTTTCGTTTGGAGGGGGTGGTGTGGGTTAGGGGCAACAAAGGTTTGATCCGTGGAAACCGGTTTTGAGTGCTGGAATTGCCGTTACAAGCATAACGCCGATTTGCACACCTTGAGGTTGCTTTTAAGCCGGAGGTGAATCGTCCCAAAATAATACAAGTTATGCCGTAAACCTGAACTTGGGGTTAAATGGTGGAACTTAAGGTTGACCTGTTAAGGCGTATCGATCGACGCATGGATAGTTTATGAAACTAAAAGCTTTGGCGATTCGTAATATTCTTCCGGCAGGAATCGCAACGTTGCTAACAGCAGTAAGCATTGCCCCTCCGGTACGGGCAGAAAATTTGGAACACACCCGACAACTTCTTTCTACCCGGAAATGTTCGGGTTGTGATTTAAGCAGTGCCGGATTGACCTTCGCGAACCTGTCTAATGCAGATCTGACCCAGGCAAATTTGAGTGGGGCAAATCTGAGTCGGGCAAATCTGCAGGGAGCCGATTTGCGAGGTGCAAATCTGGTTGGGGCAAGCTTGTTTGGGGCAAATTTGACCGGGGCAAGGTTGGAGGGGGCAAATCTGGGTGCTGCGGATTTGCGTGGAGCTTACCTGACTGGTTCCAATCTCACAGATACCGTTTTAGATCGGGCTTTGTTACAGGAGGCTGTTGGATTGCCAACTTCTGTAGGGAAGGTGGAAGATTTCTACAATTGGGCGATGGCGGATATGCGCCGAAAGAATTTTCCGGGGGCGATCGATAACTTTAATCAGGTTTTAAATCGAAAGCCAGATTTTGCCCAGGCATACATGGGACGAGGCGTTGCCCGATTGCAGGCAGAAGACCGCGAAGGGGGAGTTGAGGATATTAAACGGGCTGAAACCTTATTCGCGACTCAGGGGAATCAGGAAGGCTCAAAAGTTGCTCAACAGATGGTTAAGGAACTGACCGCCCCTCCCCCTGAGCAAAAATCAGGAGGAGGTTTAGGACGGGCGCTTGTAGGGATTTTAGGATTTGCGCTCCAGTTTCTGCCCTTCTCTCTGTTCTAAAGGAAAAATAAAAATCAAAGGCAGTATGATCCCAGGCTTGAAACGCGGACCTGGGGTTTCATTGGGAGAGGGTTGGGTCCGGGTTGCAAAATTTAGTGGTTGCAACCCTAGTAATGGAAGGGAACCGTCGCTAAAGGAAGCAAGACCAGGAATAACCA
>JBAUTA010000351.1:0-8510 GCA_049581985.1 Kovacikia sp. | reverse complement strand
CCCTCAAAACGAAATCCCGGCTCTCGTTTTGAGGCCGAGGTCGTGAGCACAACCCGGCTTCCATCCCAGGTTCAAGCTTAGGGTGCATTGGACTTGACTAATTTCCCTGAATTCTCGTTACATTAGCCTCAAACTTATCACCCCAGACCCTTTCAGGGGGTGGGGGGAGTTAGGACCCCACGGGGCAGGGGTCCGGGGGGAAGTCCTCTGGCAAAGAATTGGGTTTAAAACAAGATATGTCTACACAGTAGCTTTTTAAGGGGAATTTAGGGGGATCCAGCTTTTCACTACTATTTTTCAAAACTTAAAACATCCTCGATCATGCCAGTGAAAGCCTGGGTGTTCCCCAGCCCGATCCTCAGCCCAATTTTGGGCAACCTTTTACCATTTACAATCCTGATGAATTGAACCATGTGTATTGAATTTGGCCGAGAAATTTGTGGACACCTCAGCAATGCCGAATCCCGTGAGTGGATTGTTACCAATGGCATTGGTGGCTATGCCTCTGGTACGATCGCGGGACTGCTTACCCGACGCTATCACGGCTTACTCATTGCAGCCTTAAATCCACCATTGGGTCGTACCCTACTACTAACCAAGCTGGATGAGGTCGCCCTGTATAACGAGCAATCCTACGCTCTGCATACCAATCGCTGGGCAGATGGTATGGTTGCTCCCCATGGCTATCGCCAGATTGAACGATTTACTCTGGAAGGGACGATTCCAACCTGGCGATTTGCCTGCGCCGATGCCCTCCTGGAGAAGCGCATCTGGATGCACCAGAGAGAAAATACTACCTACGTTCAATACACCCTGTGTCGTGCCGCCCAACCGCTAAAGCTAACGTTAAAAGCCCTGGTCAACTATCGCGATTACCATGGCAGCACCCAAAGTAATGGCTGGGGAATGAGCATTGATCCGATTAGCCAGGGAGTTTGTGTCACTGCCTACCCGACTGCAACTCCCCTTTACCTCCTGAGTGACCGAGCCCGTGCAACACCAGCTCACAACTGGTACTACAACTTTGAACTGGCAGTGGAACAGTATCGGGGATTGGGCGATCGCGAAGATCACCTGCATGCCGCCACCCTGGAAGCGACGCTCAAACCGGGAGAATCTCTAACCATTGTTGCCAGCACTGAAAAGCAACCCAATCTAGATGGGGAAACTGCCCTCAAATTACGCCACACTCAAGAGCAAAAGTTGATCAGCCTGTGGAGAACCCATCGATCGGGGCATGGCAACAATGGCAACACCCCCGCCTGGGTGAATCGTCTGGTGTTAGCCGCCGATCAGTTTATCGTAGATCGCCCCTTACCCGATGAACCTGGCGGTAAAACAATCATTGCGGGATATCACTGGTTTGGGGATTGGGGGCGGGACACGATGATCAGCTTACCTGGTTTAGCGATCGCCACCGGACGACCGGAAATTGCCCGCTCTATTCTGCGCACCTTCGCCAACTATGTCAATCAGGGAATGCTGCCAAATCGCTTTCCAGATGCGGCAGAAGTGCCAGAATACAACACCGTCGATGCCACCCTCTGGTATTTTGAGGCAATTCGCAGTTACTACAACGCCACTGAAGACGATGATCTATTGCGGGAACTTTTCCCCGTCCTGGCAGACATCATTGACTGGCACTGTCGCGGCACTCGTTACAACATCCATCTGGATGCCAGCGATGGGTTGTTATATGCCGGAGAAGCAGGTGTGCAATTAACCTGGATGGATGCCAAAGTGGGCGATTGGGTAGTCACCCCCCGGATTGGCAAACCGATTGAGGTCAATGCCCTGTGGTACACCGCGCTGCGAACCATGGCAACCTTTGCCCGTCGAATTGGCAAGCCCCACCAGGAATACGAGGCAATCTCAAACCGTACCCTGGCAAAGTTTTCCCGCTTCTGGAATGGGGATCTGGGATACTGCTACGACGTACTCGACACGCCGCATGGCAATGATGCCTCCCTGCGCCCCAATCAAATCCTGGCGGTTTCCTTACCAGAAGCCGGGATCAACGGTCACGCGCCACTCCTGACGGCGGCCCAGCAACGGGGAGTTGTGGACACCTGCGGGCGCTTGCTGTTAACCTCTCACGGGCTGCGATCGCTGGCTCCCAACCATGAACAATATCAAGGCCATTACGGTGGCGACCAGTGGCAACGAGATGGGGCATATCACCAGGGAACAACCTGGGGCTGGCTACTAGGGGCATTTGTCCTGGCGCATTTACGGGTATACCATAATCCGGCTCAAGCACGGCAATTTTTAGAACCCCTGGCCCATCATCTCCTGACTCACGGTCTTGGCACTTGCAGCGAGATTTTTGATGGCGATGCCCCTATGACTCCACGCGGTTGCATTGCCCAAGCCTGGACTGTTGCAGAAGTCCTGCGGGCCTGGGTTGCTGTGGAATAGGCTGATCTAGCGTTCCTTACCAAGCCTCACTCCCCCCCGAATCCTCTATCCTAATCAAGCTGGCGACAGCTATAGTCATCACAACGATTCGTGCTGCGTGCCGATGATGGGGCGATCAGGTGCGTTCCCAACGAAACTTTCGTTCAGACTCCTGGATAGGCACATCATTGATACTGGCAAATCGCCGCATCATTAACCCATTGTCAGCAAACTCCCAGTTTTCATTGCCATAGGCGCGATACCAGGAGCCAGATTCGTCGTGCCATTCATACTCAAACCGCACAGCAATCCGGTTATCCATAAAGCACCAGAGTTCTTTCTTCAAGCGATAGTCTAGTTCCTTTGCCCATTTGCGTTGGAGAAACGCTTTGATAGCAGCGCGCCCACTGAAAAATTCCGATCGATTCCGCCATTCGGAATCTTCCGTGTATGCCAGGGAAACCCTTTCTGGATCGCGGGTATTCCAGGCATTCTCAGCCGCTTGAACTTTGGTTTTGGCGGTTTCCAGCGTAAACGGAGGCAGGGGAGGTTTAGTTTCTATCATGATTCCTGAGTTAATCAGTCAACAAGTTATAGTTTTTTGCAGATCAATGGAGTAAGGAGGTCGGCCCCATTGATGGTAAGAACGGGTTTGGGGGCTGTACTCCCAGGGCGCAAAATTTAGTGTTTGCAACCCTAGGATTGCGAGGCTGATAGGGCAGAGGGCGCCGGACTCAGAAGTTTCATCGTTGCTGCCCCAATTAAATGGATCGTCCCCTACCAGGAACCCATGCGATTGAGAAAAGGTGAGAACTCTGGCTCTGACCAACGCAGGGGCAGGTTCCCTTCAACTCGATATCCGTGATCGAGATGGAAGCGAAACAACCGCTCTGCTCCTTCATAGATGCTAATTTCCGGCCCATCCCAAATCACTTCGCCAGTACCTGTGAGATAGAGCAAATTGCCCGTCGTAAAATCGACAAACAATAACCCAGCACGGGGATTTAACTCCAGATTACCGAAGGTATTGAAATGGCAATTACCGGAAAAGTCAGGTACGGTCAGGGTTTGGGCATCATCGATCCGCACAAAGCCCGGTTTGCCACCCCGATGGGAAACATCCACTCCCCTGGCCGCCCCTGCCGATGCAGCTTGATAGGCCGTCGCAATGAAGAACGTATCCGCCGCTGTAATCATGACTTGTTCATCAACTCCCAGGGTTGTGACTGGATGAACGGGTTTAGGGATCGTTGGATCGGTTTCACCCAGCTGAAACATCCTCGCTTGAATGTATTGGGGACAGTTGCCAAAGCTTTGCCCCACTTGCACCTCAAAGCCGTTGGCATGGGTTGCCGCAACGGTTCCATTCAGGCGATTCCGACGACGGGTATGCAGCTCGATGCCAAGTAGGCCAATATCGATGCCGTCGGCAAGGGTGGTTGCCAACGGATCGCCAAACAGCGGGTTAGCCGCAACCTGCAAGGTACGATCGCTGGGTGACGAGAGAAATCCCGGTTCCCCCACCAGCATCGAAGCCCAGGGGCGATCGGCAGCATCCACCGTACCAACAATCACATAGGGCAGTTGGGCAAAAAATTGTCGAAACTGATCGAGGAGATAGTCCCGAATGAAACGCCGCCCTTGCTTATCCATCCGCTCTTGGGCTCCAAAGCGAGCGTGTATTGCCAATTCACCCGCGTGGAAGGGCGATTCAGTCTTTGACCAGCCTGGAATTGCCATTGTGCTTTTCTCCTGAGGTTTAGGTAACTGCGTTAATGCTTTCAGTCTTAATGCACAGGTTATGAGGTCATGCCATGCCAGTCACCGCTTTCCCGACGAATTCAACAATTCCAGCCGCATCCCACCCTAAAATCTTTGGAGGATGCTGGAGTTTAGAGGATGCACGCACCTTGTAATCCACCGGATTAACGGATATAGCTTTCACCCGAACGAGTAAGTCTCTGGGGGCGGGGGTTGGCGTTTGCAGAAGCTCCCAAACCCCTATGTTGCAAAATTTAGTGTTTGCAACACTAGGGCTACGTAAGGGCAAATCGGCTAGGAAGCTGGTGCGATGAGTTCCATCCGAATGCCACCGGGGATGTAGAACATCATGTGGTGAGTGGGGCCACCACCGAGGGGTTCGGGGGCAAACTCGATCTGTACTCCGTCCGTGGTTGTCAGAGTTTGGTGGAGAGCATTAAGTGTATCTAAACTGTCTACTCTCAGGGCAAAATGGTGCAGCCCAATATTGTTTTTGCGATCGAACGGGATGGCACTACCAGGATCGGCGGCTTGCCAGAGGGTCAACAGCGTTGTGCCATCAGACAGAAAGAAGGCTGGATAGGTTGGGACTTCACTCACTTGATTGAACTCCAGAATGTTCACAAAAAAATCACGAGCTGCGGTCAGGTTGGGAACGGTAAGTCCAATGTGGTGAGCGCCTTGAGTAAGTGTCATGGAAGAATCTCCTACAGAAAACTAAAATGGATGACTTGCGATGAGAGCGGAAATTATGAGAATAAAGGCAGGGGCGGCTCCTCCCCCAATCACCAGCACGTCGTAAATTTGTTCAGTTCGTTGTTTTAGGGTTTGTCTTGAGATCTGCATTATGCGCCTCCAATGGGCAGTCAAAGGGGTTTAATCGATCGTTTCTAGCGGGGTATCTCTTCCAGGTGCTGCCAGGGCAAGCAGTCGCCTGGCAAGAACTCATACCAATTTAAATAGCGAACAGGGCAAATTGGGGACGGGGTGCAGGGGTGGAACCCCTGGCTGGGGGCGAAGCCCCCACACCCTCATCTGCAACCTTCATTCTTTAAATTGGTATCACGCTCCAAGGGAAAGAAAAAAGATAGGAACCAGAGTTGATCCTGACAAACCGGGCTGGGTTCCTTCATTGGAGGAAGATGGCGTTGTGGGGGTTTCATACCTGGCATCCTTGGAAGCCCTGTTTTTGTACCGTTCGTTCGGTATATTGAAACTGTACCGTTCGCTCGGTATAATTGTCAACAGATGACTTCCACTTTTTGCCTCATGTCTAAACAAACCCATATACCAACGCTGCTCAGCCTGTTTCGACAGTTTGGTTATGAGGGTTTAACCCTCTCAAAAATTTCCCAGGCAACCGGATTGGGAAAAGCCAGTCTCTACCATCACTTCCCAGGAGGCAAGGCAGAAATGGCTGAAGCTGCCCTGACTCAAGTAAATCAGTGGCTAGAGACTAGTATTTTGCCAATCCTCAAACGCCAGGAAAAGCCGATCAAGGTCTTCCAGGCAATGGGTGAGGAAACCAGTCACTTCTTTAAGGCGGGACAAAATTCCTGCCTGTGGGCGGTATTGGTCTTAGAGCAATCGAGTGATGACCTCTTTCACTCCCAAATTAGTTGGGCATTTTCTACGTGGATTGAGGCGATCGCCCAGGTGCTGATCACAGCCGGACTGGATAAAACTCTGGCAAAGCAACGCGGCGAAGATGCCATGATCGCGATTCAGGGCGCATTAATTCTGTCCCACGGATTGCATGATTTTGCACCGTTTCAACGGGTTATTAAACAATTACCCCAACAACTCTGTCAGGATATTTAAGCGATAAACTACCTATAAACTTGCAAGGGTGCCTGAAGAGTTAACGCTTTTCAGACATCCTTGCAACTCGAACTGAACTATAGCTGAATGGCACTGAATTAAAGCTGGTGAATACTGGCCATCCTACGGCACATCAAGGGTTTCAGCGATCCAAAAATGCTTGCGTCAGTGCCATTCAACTATAGCTGGTCTCAATTGCTGATGAACCAAGGGAGTTGGGAAAGCCATTCCCTGCCGGGAAAGTGCTTTCACAATCCAAAATAGGATCGCTATATTGCCTCAAGTCGAGCTTAAGCAATAATTTCTACATTCCCCATATCCAGGTCATAGCGTCCACCAACGATCTTAAGCTTCTTGCTGCTGACTAAATCAGCAATCGGTTCAGAGACCTTCATTTGTTCGACAACCATTTGCACATTGGCCCGAACCGCATTGTCAAGCAAGTCACCTGGCTTGCCCTTCACCCTGGCTACGGCAGGTTGAATCGCATTGACTAATGAGTCAATATGGGAGGGCACCTTCCCACCATCTACCGCTGCCGAAACTGCCCCACAGCGCTCATGCCCCAAAACCATTACAAGCGGAACCGCCAAATGTTCTGCAGCGTACTCAATGCTCCCCAAAACAGCATCATTCAAAATATTCCCAGCAACCCGGACCACGAACAAATCCCCCAATCCCTGGTCAAACAACAGTTCAGGGGAGACTCGCGAATCGGCACAACCTAAAATAATTGCAAAGGGATGTTGCCCCTTCGCAACCTCTAACAGGCGTTTCTGATCTCCATGCGGATGAGCCAACTTGTGACTCACGTATCGTTGGTTACCTTCCATTAATAATTGGAGCGCTTTTTCTGCCGAAACCCTTGGGACAGCGGGGGCAGGGGTAGCGGTGACAGTCTGATTGGGAAGCAGCAGGTTTGTACTTAAGCCAGCAGCGATCGCGCCTGTACCAACAGCTAGAAAAGTTCTTCTGGAAAACTTAGAGGTGAAGTGATTACGTGTCATTGGTCATCTCAATTATCGAAAGTTTCTTTAATCACCTCAAATTCTAAGTAATCCCGATTATTTTATTTTAATCGAATAGATTCTTCACATTAGACTTAATTAACGAAATCCTGGCTTGCGTTTCGAGTCTGGGGTCGTGATCAAAACCTGGCTTCCATCCCAGGTTCAAGCTTGGGGTGCATTGAGCCTGACTGATTTCCCTGGATTCTCGTTACATTGGCCTTAAACTCATCACCCCAGACCCTTTCGGAGGGCGTGGGGGAGTTAGGAACCCACAATGCGGGGCCCCCCCGGTCAGGTTTATAGCCCTTTTCAAGGGTGTGAGGTACAGTGAGGGTGCTTCGCGCCCCACTGCGCCTCACATTTCTGTACTTCACCCAAGTGCAAACCGCTATAGCAACGAAGCCCAGATAGGGATACACGGTAGCCCAGAACGGGAGAAGCGGCTGGGGGCGCAGTTCAAAATGCCAGATCCAATATTGCCAGGTTGATAACCAACCCAATCAACAACCCTAGTAGACCAAAACGAAAGTTTTGAAAGGGGTGAAGGGGTGGAACCCCTTCTTGGGGACGAAGCCCCCAAACTCCATGCGTTAACTGTTGGGAGTGCCCGTAAGCTGCTATAAACAAAGTAAATGAGCTTGGCAGATGCCAACCCGAATTCTACCTAGAGACAACACAGCATGGCGCAGTTAACTGGACAGTATCTTACTGAATCTGACATTTCTAGCCTTGAGATGGAGCTTTCCAGCCAAAGTCCCCAAAAAATTCTGGAACGCGCTTTGAGCCTGTTCGACAATATTGCTATTTCCTTCAGTGGTGCCGAGGATGTGGTTTTGATTGATATGGCTTGCAAAATCAATCGAGACGTCAAAGTTTTTAGTCTCGATACAGGTCGTCTTCACCCTGAAACCTATCAGTTTATCGATCAGGTTAGAAAACACTATGGCATCGAAATTGAAGTGATGTATCCAGATGCCGCTCAGGTAGAAGGATTGGTGAAAGCCAAGGGTTTCTTCAGTTTCTATGAAGATGGGCATAAAGAATGCTGTGATATTCGGAAGGTTGCTCCTCTGCGTCGCAAGTTGTCCACACTGGATGCCTGGATAACAGGACAGCGTAAGGATCAAAATCCATCTACCCGGGCCAATGTTCCAGTCATCCAGGTTGACACTGCTTTTTCAACGGATAGTAAGCCCTTAATTAAGTTTAACCCGCTTTCCTACTGGAGTTCAGCGGATGTCTGGATGTACATCCGCTCCTACGAAGTCCCATACAACGCGTTACACGAACGAGGCTTTGTTAGCATCGGCTGCGAACCATGCACACGCCCCGTCCTGCCAAATCAGCATGAGCGCGAAGGTCGCTGGTGGTGGGAAGATGCTGGCAAGAAAGAATGCGGCTTACATGCAGTCAACCGACCGTAGGACACGAATTTAATCACATCGACCACTGCAATCGTCAGGGCTTAGCATTCGGCAAAAATATAGCCGTAGCCCTATGGGTTAGGACGGGGTGCAGGGG
>JBAUTA010000350.1:0-2053 GCA_049581985.1 Kovacikia sp. | reverse complement strand
ATCGTGATTTGCCCTGATTCCAATAGGTAACGATGTCATTTTCTATTGCCGACTCCCAGGGAAGCTCGTTCACAGTCTCAGTTCTGGCTTTACAGTTCCAATCTCGTTGCGCATCTCGTGGGACAGTATGCATTATTGTTACCTTTTTGTGATCTCCGCACTTCATCACCCATCAGAATCATAGGGGTTCCCTGTGACATCAACAGAATAGTGAAAAAGTTTTTAATTTGACGTAAACGCAGAGATTCTACAGTTAGATTTGCAGGTATTCCTTCGATGCCACAATTCCAACTCCAGTTTTCATTTATGCCGTCCTGATTATCTTCACTGTTCTCTTCATTATGTTTGTAGTTATAGGAAACCAAATCATTCAGCGTAAGTCCATCATGGCAAGTGACGAAGTTGATGCTGTATTTAAGTTCACGTTCTAGCTGAGGGTAGAGATCCACACTTCCCATCAGCCGTGCTGCAAGTTTCTTTACCATGCCAGCATCACTTTTAATAAAACGACGAATATCGTCACGGTAGACTGCATTCCATTCAGCGAACCGATCCCCTGCAAATCGTCCAACTTGATATAATCCCGCTGAATCCCAGGCTTCTGCAATAATTTTGGTTGACGCTAAAACCGGATCGGAATTGATCATCCAGATAATGGGCGCATCTTCCAGGGGGGCACCGGATATACTGCGGGATAAAATCGATGCCAGATCAAAGCGAAAGCCATCGACATGCATTTCAGACACCCAATAGCGCAGGCAATCTAAGATCAAATTGCCACTCACCGCACTCATCTTGAAGGTGTTGCCACAACCACTGTAGTTGCGATAGTAAGCTTTGTTGTGTTCCAGAATATAGTAATCTTCATTACTCAATCCTCGAAATGAGAGTGTGGGTCCTTCATGATTCCCTTCTGCGGTGTGATTAAACACCACATCAAGAATCACTTCAATCCCTGCTTTATGAAGGGCTTTTACCATGTCACGAAACTCATCTACCGGACCGAGTGGATCCCGTCGCTCGCTATAGTGGCGGTGCGGTGCAAAAAAAGCCATTGTGCTATAGCCCCAGTAGTTCTTGAGGCCAGGCCTTGCATCTTCTTCATCAAATTGGTGAATGGGCATTAATTCGACAGCCGTGATACCAAGCTCTTTTAGATAGGGAATTTTCTGAATCAGCCCAGCGTAGGTGCCACGTTTTTCAGGAGGCAGCCCAGAATTTGGATGACGTGTAAAGCCCCCTACATGGAGTTCATAGATAAGTGTTTTGGAGTAGGAAATCTGCAGCGGAGTATCCCCTTCCCAATCGTAGGCCTTGCTATTGACAACCACGCTCCTGAGCGCATACGCGCAGTTATCACCTGGATGAATAGCGGCTTGACGACTGTAATGGTGCCAACCAACGACGGCCCGTGCATAGGGATCAAGGAGGACCTTGCTATGGTCAAATCGAAGTCCTTGCTCTGGTGCAAAAGCACCCTGTGCTCGATAGGCATAAATCTGTCCTGACTGGAGTCCGGGGACAAAAATGTGCCAGTAGCGAAAAGTCCTATTTCGCTTGGGATCTAAAATAATCACCTGACTGGGTTGAGGAGCGTCTGGATCGTCAAAGAGTAATAGTTCGATGGCCGTTGCTCCTTTGGAATAGACGCAAAAGTTGACCCCTTGATCTTGTATCGTTGCACCCAGTGGAAAACTTTGACCACATAAAACATCCAGCATCATTCGATTCAACCTTAGGCAAGTGGAATGCTATACCAAAGCCTGCTTCTATTTCCTCATTTACAAACAGGAGAGTCAACTTACAAAGTAAAAATATACAAACCCGTAGAAATGATTATTTAGAAAACAATTAATTGCAATTTAAACTCTATTTAACCTGATTGCACTATCAGAATTTGAGTCGGATAGGAGCTCCAGAAAATTAATTCTCTCGAAATAAAGCTTTGAACATAGGCAGGATCAATGGAACCTTCTTTATCAGAGTCGTCAATAAAAATAAATACTTTTGGACTGATGGTTGCGGCAGTGTTGTAGTGAAAAGCTAGAGAGTA
>JBAUTA010000349.1:0-5998 GCA_049581985.1 Kovacikia sp. | reverse complement strand
GGGTTCGATCCAGAATTTCAACCCAGTTGCGGGGGAAAGGGGTGATTCCCCAGCGAGCCAGTTGGGTCAAAATCCACAACCCCTCGGAATGCCGGGGACAGTTGCTCTGGTCTACATAAAACTGATTGAACCGCAGCAACATTTCTGCCGGTTCACCCTGAATCCGGGTATAGGGATCAATGAAACCGGGCCGTGTGTACTCTGGTGCAGAGCCAACATACTGAGGCTGGCAGAGTAATTCCATAATTTCTTCGCGGTTGCGGCGATCGTCGCAGTAATCGCAGGCTTCTAGAAGTGCTTTGACTAAGGCGAGGTGGGTTTGGGGATAACGAATAGCCCACTCTTCCCGCATCCCTAACACTTTTTCCGGGTGTCCTGCCCACAGATCCAGGTCGGTGGCAACGATAAAACCCAGGTTTTCATGAACTGCCCTGGAATTCCAGGGTTCACCTGCACAGTAGCCATCAATGTTATTGGAAATCAGATTCGCCACCATTTGGGGTGGGGGAATGACGACCACATTGACATCCTGATCGGGGTCAATGCGGCTGGATGCTAACCAGTAGCGCAACATCAGGTTATGCATTGAGGTGGCATGGACGACACCCAGCGTATGCACTTTGTCAGCGGTCCGCTCAATCATCTGTTTAAAGTCTGACAGGGAGCGTACCCCTTCCTGATAGACGCGATCATCCAGCACAATGGCGTTGCCGTTGCGGCTCATGACCAGGGCAGTTGCCATTGGCAAAGGGGCCTTGCCGCCAAAGCCAAGGGTCATTGCCAGGGGCATTCCAGCTACCATCTGGGCAGCATCCAGGCGTTGGTCTGCGACTCCCTCCAGGATTGCTTTCCAACCCGGTTCACGGGAGAGATTGATATCTTCCAGACCATGCTTGGCAAAGAAGCCTTTTTCCTTGGCAACGACCAGGGGGGCGCAGTCAGTCAGGGGCACAAAGCCAATGGTCAGGTTGATTTTCTCCAACCCATGGCGGGCGATCGCCACAGACTGTTGGCTCTTGCGTTTCTTGGCCCGCTTCTGCTGGTTCAGGAAGTAGATCATCTCTCCCCGGATCGCATAGTAGCTGGGGTGGTTGAGCACTTCCATGCGATGGCGGGGGCGCGGAATGGGGACTTCCAGAATTTGTCCGACATGGGCTTCTGGACCATTGGTCAGCATCACAATCCGATCGGAGAGTAGCAGCGCTTCGTCTACGTCGTGGGTCACCATGACACAGGTAATCTGGCTCTCTTCGCAAATTTTCATCAACTGTTCTTGCAAATTCCCCCGAGTTAAAGCATCCAGTGCTCCAAACGGCTCATCTAACAGCAATACCTTTGGTCGGATAGAAAGGGCACGGGCGATCGCAACCCGTTGTTTCATCCCCCCGGACAATTCCCCTGGTTTTTTATCGGCAGCGTGGCGTAACCCCACCAGATCGATGTGATGTTCGACAATTCCCCGGCGTTCACCCTTGGGCAAATTTCGCAGCACCCGATCTACTGCCAGCGTAATATTCTGGCGCACCGTCAGCCAGGGCAATAGAGAGTAATTCTGGAACACTACCATGCGATCGGGGCCAGGGCCAGTAACCTGCCGCCCTTCCAAAACAATGCCGCCCGTTGAAGGACGATCCAGCCCTGCAATTATATTCAGCAGGGTAGACTTACCGCAGCCAGAGTGCCCGATCAGCGAGACAAATTCGCCCTGTTGAATCTTCAGTTCAATATTGCTGAGGGCAATGTACTTATCGCCCCTGGGTAACTCAAACACCCGATCAACGTGGTCAACTTCTAGGAAAGACATGGGTAAAAAGGCTAGGAGGGATAAAGGATGAAGGCTCAAGCAGGATCAAGGTTAAAGGCTGATGGGCAAGGCTTAGGAGGAAATAAACTATCCTTCTATGCCTGATCCGTTAGCCTTTCATCCCTACTTGTCGGTACTGACAAAAGTGGAGATAAAGCCAACCAGTTTATCGAGCAAGAAGCCAACAATGCCGATATAGAACAGCGCCAGGATAACCTCACTGAGCGCACCGCTGTTGTAGGCATTCCAGATATAAAACCCAATGCCAGTGTCGCCCCGCAGCATCTCAGCCGCGACAATGGCTAACCAGGCCAAACCAATCCCCAACTTCAACCCAGTAAACATATAGGGAACAACCGACGGCAGCAGAATGCTAAAGAAATACTCCTTGTTGGAGAGCCGCAACACCTTCGCTACATTCTTGTAGTCCTGGGGCATATTCTGTACGCCAACAGCTGTGTTGTAGATGATGGGCCAAATGGCAGTCACAAAAATGATAAATATCCCCGCTGGGCCTGAATCTTTGAAAATGGCCAGGGCGATCGGCAACCAGGCGAGGGGCGGAACGGTTCTCAACACCTGAAACATCGGATCAACTGCTTGAAACAGGAGGGGGCTGGCTCCGACAATGACCCCAGCCGTTACGCCAATAATGGCGGCGAGAGAGTAACCCATGGCAACCCGAATCAAACTGGCAATGGTCTGCCATCCCAGCCCCACATCACCGCCCTGCAAACCGTTTAACCCAAATCCCTCATCTCCTACAAAGAAGGGGCAGATAATCCAGGGATCCCAGGTTTCCTGGAGGACCTGAATCGGTCCGGGTAAGGATTTGGTAATTGAAGAGAAGATCTGCCAGATTACCAACGCGATCGTCAGGGCGACAATGGGAGCTATCACCTTACGAGTGTTCTTTTGAATGAACAGGGCAGCGTCAAAGCTAGGGAATTTACGGCTGGCTGCGGTTGTCATGGATGCGTCCTTAAAGAATTAGAGTAATTGGGTAGAGACGTACTGGCAGCACGTCTCTACGGGATGGCTAGGCGAGCGCCTTAATCTTGAGGCTCTTGAGATAGGCCTCCGGATCCGCAGGGTCAAACTTGACACCATCAAAGAAAGTTTCCACACCCCGAGATGTGCTCTTGGGAATCGCAGCTTCCTGGCCGATCGTTTTTGCGACTTCCTTCCAAAGGTCTTCCCGATTTACTTTCTGAATCAGGGCTTTGGCATCCAGATCGGCGGGCAGATAACCCCAGCGTTTGTCTTCCGTAATAAACCACAGATCGTGGCTCTGGAACGGATAGGAAGCTTCCCCATTCAGCCAGAACTTCATGACATGGGGGCTATTTTCGACGACACGACCATCGCCGTAATCAAATTTGCCCTTAGCGCGATCAACGATGTCCTTTGCCGGAGCCTTAAAGTATTTTTGTTGGGAGACGATTTGTGCCATCTCCTCCTTGTTTTCCATCTTTTCGCACCACATCTGCGCTTCTAGTACCGCTGCCAGTAATGCTTTTGCTGCTTTCGGATACTTATCTACCCAGTCAGCGCGCATCGCGAATGCTTTTTCCGGATGGTTGTTCCAAAGTTCGCCTGTTGTCAATGCCGTATAGCCAATGCCCTGGTTCACCAGTTGACCGTTCCACGGTTCCCCCACACAGAAGGCTTCCATCTGTCCTTCCTTCATGTTGGCGACCATTTGGGGCGGCGGAATCACAATCAACGACGCATCCTTGTTTGGAGCCATGCCGCCTGCTGCCAACCAGTAGCGCATCCACAGGTCGTGGGTACCGCCTGGGAAGGTGACTGCACACTTGGTTTCCTTGCCTGTGGATTTTGCCTTCGCAAAGGCATCCTTCAGCGCATTGCTCTCCAGGCCAACCTTCAAATCCTTGTAGGTATTCGCAACGGAAATACACTGCCCATCCAGATTTAGCCTTGCCAGAATATACATGGGCAGGGGCTTACCATCGGTCACTTTCCCAGTTGTCATCAGGTAGGGCATCGGTGTTAGGATGTGTGCGCCATCGATGCCGCCTCCCTGGGAACCTGTCACCAGATTATCGCGGGTGGCTGCCCAGGAGGTCTGCTTCACCACCTTCACATCTTTCATGCCGTACTTCTCGAAGTAGCCTTTCTCCTTGGCAATAATTAGAGGGGCGGAATCAGTCAGGGCAATGAAGCCAAGGGTCGCCGTTGTGACTTCCGGGGTATCGGCTGCGTTGACGGTGGTAGCTGTAACCGCGCTGGGACTAGAGCTGGTGCTTTCGCCGCCAGACTTGACTTTTGAGGAACAGCCGTTAACAAGTACCGTTCCAGCTGCGGTTGCGCCTGCAGTAAAAATGAACTTGCGTCGTGTCAGGTGAGTCATATTTCTGATCCAATCTATTTAAATAAGCTGTGGATAATTTGTTCAGCAGGTCACTTGAAGCCGCTGCAGGACGAACGGTAGAAATCGGATCCGGCAGGGCGGAAACTTTTCGGCTGGGAGGATGGTGATAGCGTTAGTCCAAGGTGACTTCGATCGCCAATGCAGATTGTCGAGAAGCGAGATTTTGGGGCATATCTGCCCGATCCTGGGCACCAAAATTCTGGATCAACATTGTCCGTAGAATCGGCTTCAAGTCTTCACAGGGAACTCCTTTCGTGGTGCAGGTGCCAAGTTTAGCGTGCTTACCGACCTTGCCCCCCGTATAAATGTCAACCCCTTCGACGGTCTTACCATCTTTGCGCACCTTGGTTCCCATTAAGCCGATGTCTGCTACCTGGGGCTGACCACAGGAGTTGGGGCATCCCGTCCAATGGATCCGCACGGGATGGGGGCAGAAAAGCTCGGCATCCAGTTCCTTAATCAGGGCTAAGGCGCGATTTTTGGTTTCAATCAGGGCAAAGTTGCAAAACTGGCTCCCCGTGCAGGAGACAAGCGATCGCTCCAGTCCCCCAGGCTCGACTGAAAACCGCATTAACAGGGGCTCTTTTAGCAGGGGAGCAATCCGAGAGTCGGGCACATCGGGAATAATCACGTTTTGCTCAACCGTCAGCCGCAGTTCTCCACTGCCATAGACCTCTGCCAACCGGGCCAGGTCAAACATATCAGCGGCATAGAGGCGACCCACCGGAACATGTAAGCCTACGTAGTTAAGACAGGGTTGCTTTTGGGCGTGAATCCCGATATGGTCCCGTTTATCCCAAAGAATCTCATCCTTAGGAGCAGCCGTTTGGAGGGCAAATCCCAGGCGCTTTTCCACCTCGGCCCGAAATTGCTCTATCCCCCATTCATCAATCAGCCACATCAAACGGGCTTTCTGCCGATTTGCCCGCAATCCGTGATCTCGATAAACCAGTAGAATTGCCTCACAGACAGCGACCACATCTCGCGGATCTACCCAGGCATTGAGGGGAATGGCTGCATCACATCGCTTGGCAGAGAAGAAGCCCCCAACCAGCACATTAAAGCCGAGATGACCATTTTTGTAGGCAGGCACAAAGGCGATGTCGTTGATCTCAGCGTGGATGGAATTATCGCGGCAACCCGCGATCGCAATATTAAATTTACGTGGCAGATTTGTGAATGAGGGATTGCCTTCACCATTGTTGGTCAGCATATCCTGCACCTTACGACACAGGCCGCGCGTGTCAACCAGTTCATCCGCATCAATGCCAGCAACGGGTGAGCCGGTGATATTGCGGACATTGTCCATCCCAGACTGGATGCTGGTTAGTCCGGCTGCTTCAAAGCGGTGAAAAATATCAGGCACATCCTCAATCCGAAGACCACGGAGTTGGATGTTTTGCCGGGTTGTAATATCGGCACTGCCCTCGCTACCGTAGCGCTGCACCACCTCTGCCAGAACCCGCATCTGCCCACTGGTCAGGATCCCGTTCGGAATCCGCATCCTGAGCATAAATTTGCCAGGGGTTACCGGGCGGAAGAAGATCCCAAGCCATTTCAGGCGATGGTCGCGATCGGTTTCGTCCATGGCCTCCCACCCCATATGGGCAAAGTGCTCTAGCTCTGCCTTGACCGCTAGGCCATCTTTTTCTGCCTTAAATTTTTCAAACTTGTTTTGGCTTGCGGCTGTTGGGACTGTGCTTGTCATAAATCTCTCCAAACGGCACCGGGCAAGAATTCTATAGACATATCAGGCAAGTAAGTTAAGAACCGTATCAGTTTCTACCAGACTGCCAACC
>JBAUTA010000348.1:0-2412 GCA_049581985.1 Kovacikia sp. | reverse complement strand
GGCCTGACCAAACTAGCGATAGCGATACCAGGATCGGGATATTGTCTTACTTAAATTCATTGAGTCCTCCTAATTAATCCCTCCTGGGAATCCCCGCATAGTTTGGTGAATGAATCAGCTAAACTCCAGTAAGGAATTGAAAGTGAAATCGGTGGCAGAAAGATCAGCTATCTTCATGCTTGTTGCAACTTTAGTCACAATGGGGACTGCTTTCCCTGGTTGGACGTTGCCGCTTTCTCCAGGAGATCGGGTCCGGGTGCTGACTCCCCTTGATGATGAACTGCCCCAAGACAGCCAGTTTCGGATCAGCGGCGTGTATGAAGTCGATCAAAGTGGCAGCTTGCAAATTCCCTTTTTAGAACCCCAGCCCGCCGCTGGTCTGGAAGCGGCCCAGATAGAGAAAAGACTGGCTGAGGCACTGGTCAACAAGGGGTTCTTTCGATCGGACTTTCTGAGTTTGAGCGTCCGAGTGATCCGATGGGCACCTGTTCAGGTTACGGTTTCAGGGGAAATCTTTCGTCCGGGGCGGGTGTTGATTAATGCCCCTGGAGACAGTGCCCAGCGCACTCCCTCCCAGGCCGATCGCGAACCGGAGGCGATCGCTGGCGAAAATCCCATGGGGCGCTATCTGACCACCGCAATCCGGCAGGCAGGTGGGATCAAACCAACCGCCGATCTTCACCAAATTGAATTGATTCGCGGCAAGCAGGCAAAGGTATTCGATCTGTCGGGAATTTTCACTGGCGAGTCTGTGCCAGAGGTGCCCCTAATTGCCGGGGATCGGGTGGTCGTGCCGAAAGTAGCCATCGCTCAGAATGAACTCGTTCGCCCATCCCAGCTAACGCCTACGGAGATCCCGGTCTATCTTTCTAACCTGACGGTTCCGACAACCCCTAATCTGGGCAAGGGCGGACAAATTGTTAGCCTGGAGTATGGCACCCGCTTTTCCCAGGCAGTCATTGCCGCAGGCTGCGCCGGAGGATCCCGGATCAATGCAAAACGTAAAGCGGTGCTGGTTCGGACCGATCGCCTGACGGGGCAAACCAATGTGCTCGATCGTCCGGTGGAAGACCTGATTAAACGCACCCGCGAAGACCATGAGAATCCCTTTCTCATGCCCCAGGATGGGGTAGTTTGCTACGATTCAACGGTTACAAATATTTCCAAAATCCTTAGCATTATCGGGAGCATCATCTTTCCCTTTTCCTTGATTCCGAGGTTGTTTTAGGAATGACGAATGAGTTTCCTCCCATTTCGCCAGCAGCCTTAGCATCCTCAGCCGATCGGCAACGCGGATTGCGGTATTTGTCTCTGGGAATTGCTATCAACGCCTTGATCTGGGGAACTACGCTGTTTTTGCTAAAAGATTCTCCCCAGGTTTACACCAGTCAGTGGTCGGTGATCCTGCTGGGCAGGGAAAGGATGAAACCCGATTATTTATTAGAAGGGGAGGCTACTTCTTCCCAGGCAAAACCGCAAACCAACCGCGAAGCAGATATCAAAACCAGCTATCGGGTGATTGTCACGACGGATGCAGTTCGTAAAGCTGCGGCTGCCAAGGTTGGTATCACCGCTGACCAGTTTGGTAAACCGCAGGTAGAGCTGATTGAGGGAACTGCCCTGATGAATTTTTCGATATCCGGCTCAACCCGTGAGGAGGCTCAGAAAAAAGCCTATGCTTTGCACGAAGCCTTTCAGGAGCGGTTGAACCAGTTGCGGTTGCAACAGGCAGAGGAAGAACAGGCCGGATTTGAAAATGCGCTGAGGATTTCTCGGAAAAAGCTAGAAAATGCCCAGCTTCGCTTTTCTGACTACAAAATCAAAGCGGGATTAGCCTCTAAGGATCAGATTGATCAGCTTGCCAGTAATATTGAGGTGCTTCGCCGGACGAGGGCTGAAATTGCGGCCCAGCAGCAGGATGCCAGTGTCCGGGCCCGGCAACTGGCATCCAACCTGAATATGACCTCACGCCTGGCAGCGGATGCCTTTGTACTGCGGGCAGACTCCCTATTTCAGCAGTATTTACAGCAGGATAGCGAAGCAACAACGACCCTGACGAACCTCGCCTCTAAGTTTGGGCCTAATCACCCCCTGGTCGTGCGGGAAACGGCGAAACAGGCGGCTGCCCAGCGGGCGCTTCAGGAACGGGCACAGACCTTGTTGGGACGCCCCATGGATCCAACCACGATCGCCCAGCTCAACATAGGCAGCGGGGCTCAAACTGGAACAGCGCGGGAAAATCTGTTTAAAGACATTGTGACCAACCAGACTGAGCAAGAAGGGCTTGCCGCCCGGATTCAGGAATTGGATCGTCAGATCTCCTATTTAGAGCAACGGCTCAGCGTTATGGCTCATAACAGCCAATATCTGGATGCCCTGAACCGCAATTTGCAGATAGAAGAATCGGTTTTC
>JBAUTA010000347.1:0-5820 GCA_049581985.1 Kovacikia sp. | reverse complement strand
CCGCATCAATACAGCCCTATTTGAAGTAATTACTTCTGCGAATGCCTCAAAATACGGCGTTACCCCGGAGCGTTTAAAGGTTTACAGAATTGAGCCAGATAAGGTTGGCATTGTCACCACCCTGGATGGCATGCCAATTGAGGAAGGGGAAATTGCTGGTCCCATTATTCCTGGCCATGACAACTTTCAGAAAGCCCAAGCATTTATTAATGGGGGCGGTCGTCGGGGTTTGCAAGAACAGATCATGCTCTCAGGGTCGTGGAACCTGAATCCCTGGTTTGCCCAGACGGAACAGGTGCCGATGACGGAAGTTCCGATCGGCTATGTTGGGGTTGTGATTTCCTTTGTTGGAGAATCGCATCAGGATATCAGTGGGGATTCCTTTACCCACGGCAATCTGGTCAATAAGGGCGATAAGGGCGTTTGGGTGGAGCCCCTATATCCCGGCAGACATCCGCTGAACACGCACATTATGAAGGTGGAACTGGTACCCACCACGAATATTGTGCTCAACTTTACCTCGCGCTTTAGTGGCGAACACGGCTACGATTCCAAGCTGAATGCGTTGAAGTTGCTCTCCTGTGATGGGTTCACGTTTGAGCTAGAAGTCTTCCAGATTATCCATGTGGGTGCGTTGGATGCCCCGAAAGTGATTTCCCGGCTTGGCTCTATGCAAAATCTGGTCGATCATGTGTTGCGTCCGATCGTCAGTAACTATTTCCGCAACTCGGCTCAGGAATATACCATTCTGGATTTCCTGATCGCCCGCAGTGAGCGGCAAGCAGAAGCCGCCGAGCATGTCCGGCAAGCTCTGCGTGCCTACGATGTGCAGGCAGTGGATACGCTCATCGGGTTGATTACGCCACCGGATGAGTTGATGCAAACCCTGACCGATCGCAAGATTGCAGAAGAACAGCAAAAGACCTACGAGGTCCAGCGACTGTCTCAAGCTCAGCGTCAGGAACTCGTGCGGGAAACGGCTCTGGCAGACATTCAGAAGGAAGTTGTGACAGCCGAACAGGGCGTCAAAATTGCGGAACTACACGCCACGGCTCAGGTGAAACAGGCAAACGGGGAAGCCGAGTCGATCCGGCTTACGGGTCAGGCAAAAGCTGATGCCTATCAGGCTGGGGTTAATTCCCTCGGTCCCCAAGCTTACACGGCGCTGCAACTCATGCAGGTGATTGGCGATCGGCATGTCCGCGTGGTTCCCGATGTGGCCGTCAGCGGCGGCAGCAACGGCGCAGGCATGATCGATGGTTTGATGGGAATGCTGTTGTGGAATCAGGCAAAGGAAATTCCCGGACATGGCAGTAATGGCAATCAGTCCCCTGTCGTCACTGGTCAGATCGTGGAAGAGGAGAAGTCAAGTTGATGTCATGGTAAGTCTAAGTTTACCTGGAGGCGGGGAATCTACCATGCGTTCATTGCTCAAGCTGCAATTAAAGGACAGGTCGCTGTCCTTCTACCCTTAAATTTCAATGATTGTAATCGGCCAGGAAAAGATATTGCTCGATTAGTGCAAGTGCCAGCTTAGAAGGTTCAAGAATTTCTTGATGGGCAATATCCAGCGTCACTTAATCTCCTATTGTTTTAATCCTGGTTGTCTTAAGCCGCAAAATTCGGATGATTTGGTTTTCTGTAGTTCCTGTGGCTCTGGCTTACTGTTGCAGGGGCGTTATCGCGCTGTTCGGGTTTTGGGGCAGGGAGGATTTGGCAGGACATTCTTGGCGATCGATCAATCCCAGACCCCTGCAATCCCTTGTGTGGTCAAACAACTCTGGCATGAAAATCCTAACCTGGACCCTCCCCATCAAGCCAAATCGCTCTTTCAGCAAGAGGTCCAGCAATTAGGCAACCTGGGAAATCATCCCCAAATTCCGCAACTGCTCGACAGTTTTGAGCAGGATGGGTTTCTGTATCTGGTTCAGGAATATGTCGAAGGTGAAAATTTAGCCACGGCTTTAACTGAAAAAGGCAGCTTTACCGTTGAGGAGATTTGGCAGATCCTGGAAAGCCTGCTTCCCGTTCTCCAATTCATGCATTCCCACGGCGTGATTCATCGGGATATTAAGCCAGAGAATTTGATTAGGGGGCAGGAGTTGGGAAGCGGGGCAGGGGGCAAGGGAGAAGCGGCCAATCGCGATGAGCCAATGGCTGACTCGCTTTTCCTGGTCGATTTTGGGGCGGCGAAGGTTTTGTCAGAAGTGCCGTTGGCTCAACCGGGAACGGTGATCGGTAGTCCTGAATATGCTGCCCCGGAGCAGGTGAAAGGGAAGGCGGTGGTTGCCAGCGATCTCTATAGTTTGGGGGTCACTTGCATTCATTTACTGACAGGGATACGTCCGTTTAATTTATTTGATTTTTCGAACAATCATTGGGTGTGGAGAGATTACTGGCTAGCAGGTTCGACCTATTCTACAGGGCGGGATGACTCGGCTCGGCTTGCACAAATCCTTGATCGCCTGATTGAACCCGCCCTGAATCAACGATTTCCATCGGCGGAAGCTGCGATCGCGGCAGTCAAAAGGATCAGAGGGAAAAAAATGGTTGGCTTAGTTTCTTCCCCTCCGCCCCCGTGGGAATGTTATGCAACCCTGGTGGGGCATCAGGGACTTTTTGCCAGCGTCAACGCGATCGCAGTCAATCGGGAATCCACCCTCCTTGCCAGTGCCAGTGACGACAAGACCATTCGTTTATGGGATGGGCAAACCGGAGCGGAGCGCTTGACCCTGAAAGGTCACACCCAGTTTGTGAAGTCCGTCGCGTTTCGTCCCCAAGGTCAATCCATGCTGGCAACCGGGGGGAGCGATCGCACCATCAAACTCTGGGATTTGCAAGCGCCAACAGAAATTCGCACCCTAATCGGACACCTCCATGCAGTCAATGCCCTGGCCTTCAGCCCCGAGGGCAATACGCTTGCCAGTGGCAGCGCTGACAAAACCATCAAGCTGTGGAATCCTGACACAGGCGAGCTGATCACGACCCTGGCTGGACACCATTTAGCGGTTAATGCGATCGCCTTCAGTCCCCCCGCCTCCCCTGCCCGCCTCCTTGCCAGTGGCAGCACTGATTCCCAGGTAAAAATCTGGGATCCAGGGACCTTTGAACCGATTCAATCCCTTGCGGGGCATACGGCAGCGGTTAGAGCTGTTGCGTTCAGCCCCGATGGTCGGCTCCTGGCCAGCGCTGGCGAAGATCGCACCATTCGCCTGTGGGAGGTTGCCTCCTGGCGATGGGTTCGCACCCTGTCGGGGCATCCCTGGTCCGTCTCTGGACTGTCTTTTTCTGCCCAGGGAGATGTGTTAGTTAGCAGCAGCTGGGACAAAACGGTGAAACTATGGGAGGTCAGCAGCGGCAACGAAATGACCGCCTTAGTCGGTCATCTAGATTCCGTGAATTGTGTGGCAATTGCCCCCAATGACGGGTTTATTGCCAGCGGCAGTCAGGATAAAACGATCAAACTGTGGAGACGCTGCCAGACCAGCAGGCAGGCAGGGGAAATAGCGCAGTTCTAAGCCTTCAGTTTGGCAACAACGGTTGCCACCTTTGCCCCCAGATGCTCAATCCCTTCCTGCTGTTTGGCGTCCTTCAAACTACCGTCGGCGTTGAATGCCTCATAGGCTTTGGGGACAGCTAACTGATCGGGCAAGACCAAAACCTTGATATTGCCCAAAATCGATCGCAGGTGAACCAATCCCCGCAGCCCTCCCAATGCCCCCGGAGACGCGCTCATGATGGCAGCAACCTTATCCGCAAAACAAGCAAGGGGGGCTTCCCCTTCGACCGGACGAGAGGCCCAGTCGATCGCATTTTTCAACACTCCCGAAACAGAGCTGTTGTACTCTGGGGAGGCAATCAAGATGCCATCGGTTGCCAGCAGTAAGTCTTTTAACTTCCGCGCACCGGGGGGGATCCCTTCCTTGGCTTCCAAATCTTCGTCATACAACGGAATTGATAGGTCGCCCAGATCCAGGTACGTCACTTCAGCACCAGCGGACCTGGCACCCGCCGCCGCAATTTTGACTAATTTCTTGTTAAAGGAGTCCGTGCGCGTGCTGCCAGCAAATGCCAGAATTTTGGGAGTGTAAGTCATGGGAGGGAAAGATAGGGAGTTCCGTTTTCAAGTAGTCTGCATTTAGTATCCGTATTTAGAATCCGTTATGCCACATGGTTCGGGGTGACTCAGTTCTGACCAGTAGTTTGCCCTGGGAAATCACATACTGAACCGTCGCGCGGCGACGAATTGCATCATAGCGATCGTTGGCATTTAGGACTATCAGGTTAGCAGGTTTGCCGACCTCAATTCCATAGTGATCCTCCAGGTTCAGGGTTTTTGCCCCATTCCAGGTGACCATATCGTAGCAGGCATCAATTTCAGCGGTGCCTGTCATCTGGCAGATATGCAATCCCATAAAGGCGACATCTAGCATGTTTCCCGTGCCCAAGGAGTACCAGGGGTCCTGGATACAGTCATGGCCAAAGCTAACATTCACGCCCTGTTGCCAGAGTTCCTTGACCCGGGTCACCCCTCGCCGTTTGGGATAGGTGTCGGTGCGTCCCTGGAGGGTAATGTTAATTAAGGGATTGGCGATGAAGTTGATTGGGGTATGACGCAGGAATCCCAGCAGTTTGACGGCGTAGGCATTGTTGTAGGAAGCAAAAGCGGTGGTATGGCTGGCAGTGACCCGTGAACCCAGGTCGGTGCGGATGGCGTTGGCAACCACTACTTCCAGGAAACGGGATTGGTCATCGTCAATTTCGTCGCAGTGGATGTCAATCAGGCGATCGTACTTCTTTGCCAGTTCAAAAATTCGCTGGACGGATTGCACCCCATCCTCCCGCGTTAGCTCGTAGTGGGGAATCCCACCAACCACGTCGGCACCCATGTCAAGGGCTTTTTCCATCAGGATGTCGTTTTGAGGCCCACCATAGATACCATCCTGGGGAAAAGCGACGACCTGGAGGGTCATCCAGCCCTTCACAGCCTCACGCACTTCCAAAAGGGCCTGGAGGGCAGTCAGGCTGGTTTCACTAACATCAGCATGGCTACGAACAAACAAAACCCCCTGCGCTGCCTGTTGTTTTAAGGTTTCCAGGGCGCGGGTTTTGACATCCTCAAGGGAGAGGTTTTGCTTGCGTTCCCGCCAGATTTCAATTCCTTCAAATAGGGTGCCACTCTGGTTCCAGCGGGGTTCTCCAACGGTTAGGGCCGAGTCCAGGTGGATGTGGGATTCAACAAAGGGAGGGCTGACGAGTTGCTGCTGGATATCCAGTGTGACCTTGGCAGCTCCGGTAATTTTAGGGCTAATTTCGACGATCGTCCCCTGCTGGATGGCGATGTCAACTTCAGCGATCGTTCGGTCTGTCTGGAGTAAACGGCATTGGCGCAGGAGCAAATCGTACATACCCTATCCCTTTACTTCATCAGCAAAGCTTGTCTTACGGACAAAGTGAAATGGCCCCGCAATGCTTCCCCAAACCAGCTCATCAGTTTCCGGGTCGCGACCGCGATCGTAGCTCAAAAGCTGTTCTCCATTAATTTCAAATTCATTGTCGAGGTAAGTTGTCCGATCTTTGCGAACCACGATGCAGCCCCTACCCGGTTCTACCTTCCCTTTGAAACTGGTTCCCGTCCACTCCACATGCATATTGCATCCTGGCATCGCTTCTAGCTGGTCGGCCTTGAGCGTGGACAGGCGCTCCAGATCGCGGGAAGCCCCATAGAACTTTTCTTCCCCTTGAATTTTATAGTTTTCCAGCTCAATCCGTCCGTTTTGAACGAACAATTTCATCACTCGAATTCGGTAAGGATCATTC
>JBAUTA010000346.1:0-4017 GCA_049581985.1 Kovacikia sp. | reverse complement strand
CACTCTGCACTACAGCAGTCCTCCATCAGTAGTGAGTTTAAGAGGCTTTGTGAGCAAGGATTCCACTGCAATGCTTGCTCACAATCCCAATAAAATCGCGATATGTTGCCTGATCCTAGAATAAGCTGTCAATTTGTCAACTCGTCATCATTCTCTAGCCATAGCCTATTACGTCTATTACTCGCAGTCGATCGGCCAGGGCATCAATGTTTCTTGATCCTAGAATGAGCTGTCAATTTGTCAACTCCCTGCGATCCCCACCAGAATAATCCTACGCAAGCGAGGTAGGTTAGGGAATTGAAGGGGTGGAAAGGTGGGACGATAGACAAAACATTTCCCTACCTGAGAGTTGAGTAGAGTGGACGATGCCCACCCGATCGCAAGCGAGTATAACTTCAGAAAGCCTTCTCTGACTGAAACCGACTTTTGTTGCTTAAAATTAGTCAGATCGGCAATTTTGGCAACGCAGATCCCTTCTAAAAAACCTGATTTCACTATCAGATTTAGAATCACCAAGAGTAGCCATGTAGCTAGATCCTAGAGCTTGAGTCAATCTTGGCAATTGTTAAATTATTTAAACTTTTGGGCGGTTCTTCCTTACGCCCAAAGTTCATGGGCCTGGTTCTCACCCCTTTCTATTAAGGAATTTCCCCAGGAAATTCATGATTGGCTATCAACAGTGATTAGCGCATTTACTTCAATGTAGTTAGATCCTAGAGTGAAAGTTGCATCATTCTAGTCCTGGGAAACTCCATCAAACTATAGGGTAGATCAGAGTGCTGCCCGGTTTGACAGCTTCTTGCTGTTTTAATAGGCAATTTTAGTTTATATTCGGAGTCATTTTTATTGACAATGCGGATAGCCAAATTTTAATTCCTCGCGCTCAGGAGTATACTATGCCGATGTGGATAGGCTTTGCGTAATACCCGTGACTCAGCTTAACGACCTTGCTCTAGACTCAACTCCGACCCTGACTGAAACCCTCTCTTCTAGTCTTGCATCAGTTTCTCTAGACTCGGAGGACGTGCAACATTACGCCGCCCAGTTAAAAGCGGGTAAGTCGTTTCTAAATCTGGTTCTGGTGAATGTTGCTACTGGAATTAACCAATTTAGATTACGTTTGGCAAATACGCGACTTAAGGGTAGTTCCGATGTCATCAATCTCTATGGTGAGACAGAGAAAATTGGGGCGCTGCAAAAACAGACGATGGCACGGCTGGAACGTCGGTTTCGCTCAGTATTGAAAACAGATGAGTTTTGGGAACAGACAGCTAGCTGGATTCTGGTACGCCTCGATCAATGGCGTCAAGAAGGCTTGATGCCCTCCGATTGCTCGGTTGTGGGTGTGTTATCGCTAGAGTCCGGTGCTGATTTGACAGACAGTGCCGAATGGCGTGAGTCGTTAGTGGTCAGTGCTTGTGCATTTCATACAGCGAGTCAGTGGCTACGACACCTGGATTTGTCCGGGCATAGCGCGGCTGAGATCGATAAATTGTTAGGGGTCAAATCTAACCACACCGCTGCTATACGGGAACCTTTATTTCAGGATACAGAGGTTGAACGAGTCGCAACGGGCTATCCGATTCTCACGGGGGCACAGGCGTTAATTAATTCCCAGTGGGAAGATGGGGAATATCCCTACTGGAAAAAACTAGTTGGAGAAGGGTTTATTCAACACCAAATTGTCCGCCAAAGTCCCTCCAGCCAGCAGATTGAACTAGTTCCAGGTAAGGCGGCATGGGAAATTATCCAACAGTTTGGGCCTGAGGCTGCCTATGTCTTTTTAATCTTCTCCTCTTATGCAACGGATTCAGAAGAGCCGTGGGCAGAGCAAATTCGCTTAAAAGGGACTGATCTGATTCGGCTCTTTGGCTGGGATAAACGCACGGATATTACGATCGCCCAGAAACTTAAAAAGATTGGGCATTTAGTAGAGTTGGTCTGTAGTCTCTCTGTTCTTGTCAAGAACATCAACATTGGCGCAAAACGCTACAACGTTGAACGGGGTGCTATGTGGATCTTAGAGGGTTTAGGCTATGCCGGTCAGTTAGCACTGACAATGGATGTGAATCAACCTGACTCTCCTACCTATGAAGCGGGTGAGCCAGATGAGTTGTATATCAAGGTTCGCCCCGGTGTCTGGACTGAAAAGTTTCTGAATGCTAAGGATGTCAATGCAAAAGAATCTCTCTTTCAATATGGCTATCTGGCGAAGAGTACACTTCAGATTAATCCCTACCGTCAACGGCTAGCTTCAAAACTTGCCATTTTCCTCACGATCATGAGTCGGATTCGAGATGATGGGCGCTATGAAGTGCAAACCCTGCTGGAGCGGCTAGAACCCAAGGAACTCCTGGAAGCGGTGCGAGAAGATCGGTTGCGTCGGGTTAAATTAATCAACCAGTGGGATAGTGCTCTGCTAACGCTCAAAGAATTAGGATGGGAAATTGACTTTGACCCAGCCACCTATCCAGAAAGTATCAGACCTGCCTGGTCATGGAGCGATGATGTTGATTCTGGCTACCGTCCTCGCAACTGGTTGGCAACCTGGCTGAAGGCGATCGTCATGATTAAACCCTCAGTAAAAATTCAGGAAAAACTAGGTGCCCACGGACCTGTCACGCTGAAGTCTACTCATATCTCTACCCAATTGCCTCCATTAACGGGGGAAGCAATTCAGGCAGCGCTTGATGCAAAGGGGATGACTAAGGCCCAACTGGCAGACACCTTACAAGTTGACCGTTCCCTGGTCACGCGGTGGCTTAAGGGGCAGCGAACGATTCAGCCAAAGCACCTTGAGCAGATTAGGATACTGCTTGGAAACTTTGATCAGCAGCTCTTACAAGGACACCGCAAATAAGCGAATAAGCGGTTTCTAAGAAAATCTCTGAAGAAAAATAGGCCCTTTGGTAGGGGCAGATCTGGCAGAGCCGTTCCATCCAGTTCATGGCTCTGCTATAGCGATCGCCAGTTTGATTAGGACAGAGGATTAAAGGGGGAGTGGGGCTGCGCTCCTAGAAGGGGAACCCACCCCCAGCCCCCTCCCAACCAAAAGTTTTGGTCTACTAACCTGTGTAATTTTGCATAATTTTTGATTCTGACTCAGATAACTCAATAGAACGATTGGAATTAAGGACAACAAATCAGAGTGCCTCCTGCCATTGTTTATTTACTGAACAGAAAGGAGACTTCCATGCCTGCCAAACAGCTTTTCGGTTTAACCTCTGTTGGTCTAGTGACCGCTACCCTTGCTGCAAGTTTTAGTTTTTCAGCGCCTGCTGAGGCATCTTGTTTAGAATATCTAGGTCAAGCTAGTAATGGACGCCCCATCAAGCTGAACCAATGCTCTATTTCTCGCGTTGATCATCGGTTCGTGGATTTTTCGTACTCGCTGGGATACGAAAAGCTTTATGCAAGAGCAAATTGTGATAATCGGTCCTGGAAGGTAAATGGCATCAGGCATTATCCAGGATCCTACGCGACTCAAAGAATGATTGATACTGTCTGCGATCCTGATAATGGAGGGGTGGTTTACTACAAAAAATAGCTGGTATGAGGGGCGTTAAATCAGTAATAAACCAGCAATGAGGGCATCACGCCAGTAGCGATCGTAGGGTTACTGGCGTGATGCCCTGATAACTTGGGCTTCATAATATGGGCGTATCAGCAGGTCGTTGTCTTCCGCTCGTTATATTTAGAGAACAGCGCACGGAATTAAAACATCAACTCTATCCCTAGCAATTCTAAATCAGGTGTGAGTTTGAGAAGCTTTATGAGCCAGGATTCCACTGGAATCCTGGCTCACCATCCAAATAGGATCGCTATGTGCATGACACCTGCCATTCATCTTAAATAGATCGGCTGTGAATCGCGTTCGAAGCTTCGCCCCGTAGACAGGTTGTTGTGCTCTAGCGAGATTGATTGAGGACACAGATACCTTGACAAGCGATCCAATTTTTGATAAATTCAACACTCTTCTGTATACTGGGAGAATAGGTTAGCTGTTACTCAATGATG
>JBAUTA010000345.1:0-5336 GCA_049581985.1 Kovacikia sp. | reverse complement strand
GGCTACGGCTATAATCCCTAAGGGGTTAATCCAGTAACCCTGTATCCTGCTATCGCTGGGATGAGTCAGGCGAGTCGGAGATAGAGTTTTTTGTCAGAGTTTGAGAGGGGAGATTCGTTGAGAGCGGGAGTGCCTCGACTTTGAGGGGAGTATTGGGCGGGAAAGCTGGGCCAAGAAGGACCTTAAAATTCCCCTTGCGGATGAGGACATTCATTTGTTTACCATCCCAAGACCAGTCCACGGAGGAGTTTTCTAGGGGGATATTTTTTATTTTCATAGGATGGGAGAGCCAGGATGGAGGGATGCCTGCGCCAATTACCAAGGTTGGTTGAGAAGCGGATTGATTGACAAAGGCAAGCATATCGAGTTGAAGCAAGAGCATTTGAGCAGCGGCTCCGTAATGAGGGGTGACAGTAGGAGCGTTAACCCAGCCTCGGAGACGGTTCCAATGGGAAAAGCTTTTCGGTAAGAGGGAAGTGGTTGGAGTGTTTGGAATTTCTCCCCACGAGAACAACCCTGGGGAAGCTTGATTTTTCCAAAACCATTGCAGCGATGCCCATAGAGGATCAAGTTTGCCGAGGAAAAGCCACTGATGGGATTCAGCGAGATTAAGAGAGGGATTAGGAGGGATTTGACGCAATGACCCATCCGGATTGTGTGAGTTATTCCAACGGGTTTGCAGAGCTTGAGCGAAAGCAGTCTGAACTGAGCCTGCGATCCAACTAGGCCAAAGACCATTGGCATAGGTGGCATTGAGTTCTTTGAATTGAGGGTCAAACGCTTTTTCCCAGGCACTCTTTAACTGTTGGGCGTGAGACCGCCACCGGACAGACTGAGTGGATAGATTCAGGCGATCGGCGAGAGCGGCAGCATCCAGCAGGGCACGGTAGCTCATGAGATTAGCGGTGGGGTCAATGCTAATCAGGTTAGACGACGCTTCCATTATGCCAGCAGTAAGGTCTAGTTTCAGGAAATCTGGATATTCAGAGAATGGCAATTCCGACTTGGTCGCCACCGGATAACCGGGTTTATTAGAGGAAAGCATATCCACAATGAGCTCAGCCTTTCGCTGAATGTGGGGCCAAAGCCATCGGTCATAGTCAGATTGATTTACCTGAGTAGCAACGGCTTCGAGGGCCCAAATTCCCAAAGCTGGGATATCGGCTTCTGGTGCAAAGCCATTAGAGAAATCAGTTTCTGCGAAATAACTTGAAAGCTGCTTGGCTACCTCCAGGTGTCCAACACGAGCAAGTGCGACCATTTGATAAGCTCCCTCGCGGAAATCCGACAAAGGGGCGCTAAGCGGATCACCAGGACGGGTACGATTGCCTACGAGTCCCATCATGAGATGGGAAATTTGAGCATTAAAGCTATTGACGAATTGGGAGTCTGGTAGTTCTAGGGCTAAGTTAGAGGGTACTTCTGCGCTAGTGAGTTCAGGTTTTGGGGCGGGGATAGAATTCTCAAACTCTAAATCCCAAGTATTGCCCTCAGCCAACTCCAATCGGGCATAGCCCCAACCTTTCTCATCCTGCCAGTGAGTATCCGGTAGTTTTTGGCTGATCCAGCCTGGAGAATTCTCACTCCCTAAATAGACTTTTGCAAGATTTGGAACATTTTTCACAGACCAGCGGTTGTTGATCTGCAATTGGTGATCAGTGTAATCAAGGGAATGAATGGGTCCCCCTGCTGGACCGACGCTGCGAATAACGACGACGGGTTTAGCATTGGAGTTTGCTGGTAGCTTGAGGTTTAACTGCCAGTTTCCTGACTTAGTCCTGGACCAGGACGCCTGATAATAGTTTGTTTTAGTTAGAATGCCTGGAGGGTTTTTCTCCGGAGAGCCAATGAATTGCTGCTGGATTTGGTTGCGCGGGATATCATCCCCCGTAATTTTCAGCTTTCCTTGTTGGTCAAGCATCCAGATGGATACCCCAAAGCTGCCAGCAGTAGGGCTGAAGCTTCCACCCGGTTCATGGTATGCCTTATTTTCTTCGCGGCTACCCGGTACTGCTAAGACGATATGCCCCACCCCTCGTGGCCACGGATCGGAGGAACGCACCCGCATATGTGCCTGAACCTGTTGGCCTGGAGTGCCGTAGTCTATTAAAGCCGCTGTAAACTGATTGAACTGAGTTCGGTTATTGATTCCGGCACTCACGATTAATACAACAGCCAGCGCTAACCCTAATAATCGCAGCCGTGTTAGGGAGCTAAATGCAGCGACTGTGAGTAGCAGTGGTGCAAAGTGCAGAGAGTAGATAAACGTCTCTTGAGAACCATACACACTGTGGATTAAGAGTTGTCCGAGAAATGTTAATCCCAGAACGATCCGTAATCTGAGATGCCGTTTAGTAGAGCAGAATCCCCATAAGCCCAAAATAAATAAACCTGTCCAGGATACAGCGGCAACTGTTCCCCAGAAACCTCCTGAGCCTGGAACTAAGGTGTCAACATTGGGCTTTGGCCATCCTGGCCTAATCATAGAATTGGTGAGTTGGATGGCTGGCGTCACAATTGTCTGATAGAAAAAGGAGCTAACAGCAGACAGAGTGCTGTTAGCTTCTGGAGCGGACATGAATTTTTTTTCGCCAACCAGCGTTTTCAGGGAAAAGGGATAGCCAGCGTTGCGAAAAATCGATCTTTGGACAATCCAGAGTGCATTGACAATAAAGAAAGTAATGGTTGTGATTTGAAGTGCTTTTTTCCAGCGATGATTAACGATCGTTGCTAGCAGTCCTACCATCCAGTTTGTGATCGTAATGCTGACAGTTAAGGCACTAACAGCAACATACCAGGCGGGTGAAAGCTTTCGATATTGTGCTAGAGCGACAAGGACGAGAGCCGATAGTATGGTGACTGATCCAAACGGGAATGACTCTGGAACTGAAAACCAAAATACTGCGGCAGCACTGACTCCACCAACGAGGCTAAACAATGCTGAATCAAGCCTGCGGCAACCCATCAATCGAAATAAAGTAAATAATAGGCCAATCCAAAGAGCAGCGGTAAGCGAGACGATAATCCTAACTGCTGTAACGGAGTCAAGATGGAGTAGTTTTCCTAGTATAAAAATAGGTGGAAATATTAATAAAGGAAACAGAGGATGTTTATTATTTCGCCCATAGTCACTTTGGAGACTAGTTATGTTACCAAATACAGTTGGGAGATCGGCTCCAAACCAGGTATCTTGAGCATAGAGGTCAGTAAACAGTGAATCTGGAATTGTTTGGGATCCGAGGTAAGACGAGATCGCGATCCCGATGGCTAGAATGAGAGCAACTAAAATGTCTATCTGATACTGATAGAGTTGCTTAGGTAGCAAAAGCTTGATTGCTTTAAGGTCAAATCCTTTCTTTTCACTGATCTCAATCATTGGTAGGAGGTATGTAGGGAATAATTACTCAGTTAAGTAGCTGGGTGCCATTAAACTAAAGATGATTTTGGGGATGGAGGGGTGACCTCCCTGCCTGGGGGTAGTGCTTCCAACTCCCCCTTCGGATCATTAATTATGCTTACTTATAGGAAGGACAATAGAAAATATTTGCGGATAATTTTCTGAGATAGGCTGTTTGAAACGTCGAAAAACAGCAGATAGGTTCAAGGTTTTCTTTTCATTTTCTGATTTCCTCAGTGGTGCAGAAATCTCAAGCGAACCTTAGTTGGAAAAGAATAGCCTCACAAAACGACCTCTTAAATCGCCTAAATTCCTGGAATTCGGAATTGCTCTATATCCGGTAGAAGCAGATACTATTTTCATAAGATTTAGTAAGATTTTCAAGAGTTTTCCGCACCACTAAGCTCTAACTCCTATCTGTTTTGCAGGAATGCCTGCGACGATCGAATAGGGTTCAATACTCTTAGTTAAGACTGCTCCTGCACCAATGACAGATCCTTTGCCAATTGTACAACCGTCTAAAATCGTAACTCCTGCGCCGATCCAAACATCATCTTCAAGCGTGATTCCTTTGAGGCTTGGAGTTTGCATTCTAAAGGGTGTATTCCGATCTTTAAATCCATAGTTAACAGGAACGATAGTCACTTGCGGGCCAATCAGACAACCATTACCAATAGTGAGATCTCCATGTCCATAAAGAACAGTGAAAGAGTTGACGAAACAGGAGTGTCCAATCTTAATAGTTCCACCGTAGGTACGGAGAATTGCAAACGAGCTAATCAGTGAGCGATCACCAATAATAATCTTTGATTCAGCAGTCTCAGAAGGATCGGCTTCTAATGAAGCGTATTTACAAATTGTGACATCTTCTCCTAAATGGATGTTTTTTCTGCTACCCCGTATATCTGCCAGAATACTGACTTTTGAATCTCTGCCAATTTTTCCTAACCTGGCTTTTTGGTACTGCCAAACTATATATTTTAAGATTGACTGAGGGGTCATAAGATTACCTGATGAATTGTAAGCATAACTCGATTATAGCTATCTTAAATAATTTACATTACCTTGATTTTAGGTGATTGGAAGTGTATAGCTTTTATTGCACGGATAGTCTTGCTTTGTAAAGATGATTTTTGAGGCTTTCTATATTATTTGATAAATCTTTTTAGTCCTTCCTATGATCTTAAATAGTTGATGATAGATTGATCGCTAAAGTGTTCAAGTCCCATCTTTGAGGATTTGATGTAAGTTCGTTTCTTTGATAAGGTATCCTCTCTTTCCCTGATATAGAAAATAGCTTTTAACAAATTCGGGAACCGTCACGTAGATAAGGAGTAGTAAGCCTATTAGTCGATGAAAACTTAATGGAAAAATCTCAAACGTAGGGATGCAAAAAACTTTCATGAAACGTTTCAATTTGAATGAATAGAAGGCTCAGACAGGTGAGCAACGGTAAAACGGCAGGAAGCAACGTTACTACCGTTCTTTTAGATTGTTGAGTAACTTTTGTCCAGGTGGTGCCTACAAGTGCGATTGTAATAAAGAATCTAAATAGCTCGAAAGGCTGAGTGTCAAGCGTTTTGGGCGTGCTACTATCATAAGTGGCTTCAATAATCGGTAATTTTAAGCGCCAAATTACAAGCGGTAGGATAGTCGATGCTATCAACGATAGAGAGTAAAGTAATCGAAGCGTAAGGGACTTATCTTTATTCATAAATTTTGTCTAGATACTAGTAAAGAGCTTACCTTCATGGATTAGTCATTTCTGAATATCAGTGAACCTTTTCCGGGAGTCAATTTTTGTATCAGTTAGTATCAATTAATTTTCCCCAGGGAGAGGGTTGAGATGGCGCTGAGCAAGAGGCCGAGTGCGAGCCAATGGGAGGTAGGGATTTTTTCACCGAGTAAGAGGGTTGCTGAGAGGGAAGTAGAGAGGACA
>JBAUTA010000344.1:0-4065 GCA_049581985.1 Kovacikia sp. | reverse complement strand
AATTGTAAGAAGGGGGAGTGGGGGCTGCGCCCCCAGGCAAGGGGTTCCACCCCCTCCACCCCCAAACTCATCTTTTATTTAATTGCGCCCAGCTACTTAAAGCAAGTAAAGCATCCAGCGATAACCTGTTTGACGTTACAAGAAATAGCTGGATGCTACATGTTTATTAGAGTGTAAAGCGCTTTTGAATTTCTACGCTCTAAATCCTTAAGAAAGGAAAATCAAACAAACACAGTCAAGAACTGAATGCCTAATCAATGGCACGTTTAACATCGTCTTTGACATCTTCTTTGGTATGACGAGCCGATGCTTCTGCCTGCTTGAGCTTACCTTCAGCCTGATCTTCAGGATCGCCCGTTGCTCTACCAACTGCGTCTTGAACCTTGCCTTCAACATTTTTAGCTGTTGCTTTAGCTCTTTCTTCTAGACTCATTGTATTGCTCCGTTTCTACAGAACTATTTTTTAATTGAAGTCAAGGAAATCACAAGATTTCTAACTCCATGTCTTATAAGATAGGAACTAACTTCGATCGATCCATCCTTCAGAAGTAACATTCAATCCGATTTTTTCTAGCTTTTATCTATGTATAAGGATGGACGATGTAATGGTTTTGAACCATCAGCTTTGAACCATTAACTTTGAGCTATCAACAAAGCAGCTAAAGGTTTGCCTCTAAGGAGACTAATACCCATTTAAGGAATACGGGTTGCAGATTTGCAGCCGGAGATGCGGGGGCTTCGCCCCCAAGCCAAAATGATGAAAGGACTCTTTCTGATGGAAAGGTCTGCTAAGAGGCTGGGGGCGTTTAAACTTAAAAATGGTTTCGGGGGTAGAGGGAACTTCGGTGGGCCAGAAGTTCCCTCTACCCCCACGTTGTCTTTGATTGAATTGCGCCCAGCTATTTACCAGAATGCGGGCTGGTGGCGAATCAGGTTGAGAAATTCTTCGCGAGTTTTCTGTTCTTCCTGGAACACCCCTACCATTGCGCTGGTAACCGTCCAAGAGCCAGGCTTTTGAACACCCCGCATAACCATACACATGTGGGTCGCTTCCATGACAACCGCCACCCCTTGAGGTTCCAGAATTTCCTGAATCGCTTCCGCAATTTGACGGGTTAGGCGCTCCTGCACCTGAAGTCGGCGCGAGTACATTTCTACAATCCGTGCCAATTTGCTCAGTCCCACCACCTTTTGATTGGGAATGTAACCAACATGGACTTTGCCCATAAATGGCAGCATGTGGTGTTCACAAAGGCTAAAAGTGTTGATGTCACGAACCAGCACCATTTCATTGTGACCTTCATCAAAGATGGCACCGTTAACCAGTTCTTCCAGAGATTGGTGATAGCCACTGGTCAGGAACTGCATTGCTTCAGCAACCCGCTTAGGCGTTTTGAGCAACCCTTCCCGCTCTGGATCTTCTCCAACCCCTAGCAAGATGGTCTTGACGGCATCCATCATCTCGTCTTGCATTTCCTCAGGGGGAGTTTGCAATTTGGGCTCCTGCTGTCCATTCAGGGTGTTGCGATCGGGACGGGTAGTGAGGCTTTTGGGGAGCTTAACTGAAGACACTTGGGAATTGTTGGAACCGTTAGAAGTAATAGTCATGGTAAATCCAAAATTGAAGATGTGTGCGTGGAGAATGCATCCGGTACGACCGGAGTTTGATCGGGTAGAGAAACGGGGAAACCTTAGAATGTGCCTGAATTAGGCATCAGAATTAGCTCTTCAATGACGGCCTGTTCTGGTAAGAGCGCTGCGTACAGAATGGTTTGAGCGACTACTTCAGGGGTCAGCATGCGGGAGCGATCGAAATCAGCATGAACAGTTTCGGTATCCCAAAGGGAAGTGTTCACAGAACCTGGGGAGAGCATGATGACCCGTATTCCGTGAGCACGTTCTTCGACTGCCAGGGTCTTGGAAAGGGCAACCAACCCAAACTTGCTAACGGCATAGGCACCCCACTCTGGAAAAACCTGATGTCCAGCAATAGAGACCACGTTGATAATAGTTCCCTGATGGCGCTGGCGCATTTGAGGCAAGATGGCCTGGATACATTCAAAGGTGCTCGTCAAGTTAAGGTTAATAACCTGCTGCCAGTCTGCCAGAGAGGTGTCTGCAAGCAAGCCGGTATAGCCCATCCCAGCAGAATTAACCAAAATATCGATGGGTCCAAAATCAGTGGCGATCGCCCGGACCTCTTGCCGCACCCGTTCAATCTGGGAAAGATCCAAAGGGCAACTCTGCACTTTGATTCCGTAGCTAGAAACTTCGCTGGCAACTGCCTCTAGCTTGGATTGAGTCCGACCAAGCAGGACGAGATGGATTCCCGCCTGGGCGAAGGCGAGAGCAGTCGCCTTGCCAATTCCACTGCCTGCCCCTGTAATTAGCGCGCACCTTTCTGTCTGAGAAATCATGAAACAGAATACTATCCTAGAGTTTTACTCAAAATCAAAGCCCGCTATCGTTGTTTGTAAAGCTGTAGCCGTATTGTTCAGGACAGGGTGCAGGGGCTGTCGCCATGAGCGCTTAGCCGAACGGTGGAAACCCTAGCTGGGGGCAATGACGCCACTCCCCTGTTAACCCTCTCTCCTAATCAAGCTAGCGATAGCAATAACTTTAGCGGTTAAAATTGAGCCAGAAATTAAAATGTGCTAAGTAAACTTGAGACGGTCAATCAAAATACAACAAACTACAGAACGTCTCCGATAGCCGACTGGATTTAAACCATCACAGTTCTCAAAGGAGCTGCCGCTGCCCTGGAGATGAAATGGATGGAAATTGAGGTAGCATCTCTCAAGAGATTGAAAAGTGTGAACATTTGTTACACAGCCTATTATATCACTCAGATTTAGTGTTATGCAGGAATTTCGCTGAAAACGCCCATTGCTCGAAACTTCTGATATCTGAGTTCCCGCCGTTGTTGGCTTGTCATGCGGCTGAGTTCCTGTAGATTCTGGAGCAGAGCCTCTTTGAGGATTTCTGTTGCCTTCAAGGGGTTGGCGTGGGCCCCCCCAATCGGTTCCGGCAATACCTGATCAATGATGCCTAAATCCTTTAAGTCCGGGGCAGTAATTTTGAGGGCGTCTGCTGCCAGGGGCGATTTACCAGCATCTTTCCAGAGAATGGCAGCACAGCCTTCGGGAGAAATAACAGTGTAAACGGAGTGCTCAAACATCAACACCCGATCGCCAACCCCAATTCCCAAGGCCCCACCAGAGCCGCCCTCTCCAATAACCGTGCAAATAATGGGGACATCTAAACGAAACATTTCTCTCAAGTTATGGGCGATCGCTTCCCCTTGCCCCAACCGTTCAGCATCTAAACCTGCCCAGGCACCCGGAGTATTAATAAAGGATAAAATTGGCATCCCAAACCGATTTGCATGTTCCATCAGGCGCATGGCCTTACGATAGCCCCCCGGAGCAGCCTGTCCAAAGTTACGGGCAACATTATCTTTGGTATCTCGCCCTTTTTGGTGCCCCAGCATGACCACCGGCTGTCCAGCTAATCGGGCTACCCCACCAACGAGGGCTGGATCATCAAAGCCACCGCGATCGCCATGCAGCTCCATCCATTCATCGCTCATCGCCTGGATGTAATCTAATGTGCTGGGGCGGCGGGGGTGACGGGCAATTTGCAGCCGTTGCGAAGGTGAAAGGCTACTAAAAATTTCCTGCCGAAGTTGCAGCGCACGCGCCTCTAGCTGACGGATTTCGTCAGTTACATCGACATCATTCTCCTCTGCAAGTTCGCGAATCTGAATAATCCGCGCCTCCAACTCTGCCAGAGGTTTTTCAAATTCGAGCAGAATAGGTTTTCGTTCAGCCGATGCCATAGTTAAGGGGGTACAAGGTGAAGGGACGGGGTGGGGAAGAGGAGGGGATACCAGGGTAGGGAATAAAAGTTTTTTGCTGCCCCAGTGTCAATGCTCCAATGCCAATGCCCCAATGTCATTGTAAGCAGTTATGTCAGCACCTCTACCAAGTAATTGGTTGCGTGCAACAAATTACCCCCACTCTCTTAGCCCCCTATGCCCCATCTGCGATCGTCTATCTCCCTTAC
>JBAUTA010000343.1:0-5779 GCA_049581985.1 Kovacikia sp. | reverse complement strand
CCCCCCGCCAGGGGTTCCACCCCTGCACCCCGTCCCCAATCTGCCCTGCTCGCTATTTAAATTGGGTATGAGAACGAAATAAACCCGATAAGCTTTACCCGATAAGCTTTAGAGGATTGGTATTCGGGCGAAAACCTGGGCGATGACCACAAGCCTCCCTACCGAATCCTAAGCCCTGATAATTGACGTTACCGATGGGATTGAAGTCGCGATCCTTCCCTACTTTGATCCTTACCTACGTTAAAGAAGTATCGAAGAGGGTGTTTTAAAAGCTAGGGGTTGTGATGTTAAATACTCAGCGATCCCCCCCAGCCGCCCTTAAAAAGGGGGAAACAGGCTTGAAGTCCCCCTTTTTAAGGGATTTAGGGGGATCTGTAGGATTTGCTACTCGCAATAGGACTTTTAAAGCATCCTCTTAAAAAAGTATCTAAAAGTATCTACTTTAAGAAAATAAATCTCCCTTTTCTACCATCCGGGTCCATTTTGATTTGGGCAACATAAAATTTCTCTTGCACGACTTCTCCCTCTGGAGTAAAAGAAATTTTGCCCAGCGGCGTGTCATATTTACCTGCCAGCACTTGCTTATTCAATGCGATTCGTAACTCGGCCAGGGAAGTTTGACTGACCTTTTTCTGCTTGTCGAGGGCTTTTAACGCCTCAACAAATACCTGTACGGCGGTAAACCCCTGGGCACTGAATTGGGGAGGTTCCTGCTGATATTGGGCGACATAGGCGGTCCGAAATGCCTGGTTAATTTCATTCGGATGATCTGGGCTGTATGCCTGGGCGACCAGAACACCATCGCAAAGCTTTTTACAGAGGGGAAAAATATTGGGGGTGTTGAATCCATTACCGCCTACGATTAGCCCTGAATAACCCAACTCCCGGATCTGGCGTACCAGATTGCCCCCATCGGCAGTCAGACCGGAAATCACCATCAGGTCAGGTTTGAGGTTAATGGTAGCCGTTGCCTGGGTTTGGAAATCGCTATCTGTAGTCTGAAACTTCTGAATTGTGATAATTTCCAGTCCATTTTGCTTGAGCGCCTGCTGAAAAATTTCTGTTTCCGATTGGCTGAAGGCATCATTCTGAGCGTAGAACACTGCCACCCGTTTAATTTTTGGATTAAGTCTGAGCGCAGCCTTGAGTGAATTGGGAGCCAGAACGGTTACAGGAGAAGCAACCCGAGCGATGAAGTTGCCAATCTGCGGAACTCCCTTTGCCGTGTTGGTAGGACCAATTACAGGCACTTGGGCCCGATCGGCAGTCGGATCGGCACCAAAGGCTTGCTGGGAGGAGGAGGGACCAACAATCCCAACCACTTTGTCTTTACTGATCAATGTTTGAAAGGCATTAATTGCCCCGGTCTCATCCCCCCCTGCATCCTGATAAATCAACTTGAGGGGCGTGCCGTTAATGCCGCCCCGATCGCTGAAGTATTTTTCGGCAATTTTTGCCCCATTCACCGACTCTTGCCCCAACAGGGCGAGATTACTGGTTTGGGCCAGGGCTACTCCAATCAGCACCGCCGCAGAAGGGGCAGTGGAATTGGGGGAAGCTTGAAGTTGAGCGGGTTGGCGATCGCACCCAATCAGAAATAGGGCAATCGGGAGTAGACGGTAGCAGGAAGAGGGGTGAAGGTAGGGAGCAGCAAATAATGCAAAAATATCAGAAAATATGCGCTTCTTTCCCTTCTCCTTTCCCCTTTCCCCTTTCCCTTTTGTCATTCCCCCGTTACCCTCTACCACTTGCCCACACCTTAACCCTACTTCAAGAAAACGAACTTACCATTATTGCCGTCCGGATCCATTTTGATCTGGGCAACATAGAACTCTTTCTGGACAATTTCCCCTTCCGGCGTAAAGGAAATCTCACCGATCGGGGTATCGTATTTGCCTGTCAGTAATTGCTTATTTAAGGCAATCCGCAATTCGGCAAGAGGCTTTTGGCTCACCTTCGACTGCCGATCTAATGCTTTCAGGGCATCCACGAATACCTGCACTCCAGTAAAAGTCTGGGCACTGAATTGGGGAGGTTCTTTCTTGTATTGGCTGGTGTAAGCAGAGCGAAATGCCCTGTTGACTTCACTCGCATATTCAGGACTGTAAGCCTGGGCAATTAGCACCCCATCACAAAGCGCTTTGCAGACTGCAAAAACATTAGAGGTATTGAGTCCGTTACCGCCAATGATTAAGCCCTTGTAGCCCAGTTCTCGTAGTTGCCGAACCAGATTGCCCCCATCGGCTGCCAACCCAGAAATAATCACCAGATCGGGCCTGGCATTCAGTCCAGCGGTTGCCTGACTTTGAAAGTCGGTATCGGTTGTCTGAAATTTTTGAACCGTAACGATCTCTAATCCCTGATCTTTGACCGTTTGCTGAAAAATTTCTGTTTCAGACTTACTAAACGCATCGTTTTGGGCAAAGAAAACCGCAACTTTTTTGACCTTTGAATTGATTTTGAGCGCTGCTTTGACCGAGTTGGGAGCAACGACAGAAACTGGCGCAGAAACACGGGAAACGAATTCACCAATCTGGGGAATGCCCTTGGCCGTATTGGAGGGACCGATCACAGGAACCTTGGCACTATTGGCGATCGGAGCGGCGCTAAAGGCTTGCTGAGACAGGGTAGGACCGACAATACCCACCACTTTGTCTCGATTGATCAACGTTTGAAAAGCGTTAATTGCCCCGGCTTCATCTCCGGCAGTGTCCTGATAGACAAGCTTAATCGGGGTGCCATTGATGCCGCCCTTGTCGTTGAAGTATTTCTCTGCAATTTTTGCTCCGGCAACCTCTTCCTGACCCAGGAGGGCAACATTACTGGTTTGAGCAACCCCAATCCCGATCGCGATCGCCCCTGTTGCGGCTTCTCCCGAAGACTGAGGAGAAGAGGGAGCAGGGGCAGTGCCCGGATTGGATTGGCTACAGGCAGCAAGGCCGATCGCAAACGTCACAAACAAGCCAGGAAAGCGATTCACAGCGTTCATAACCGTAGGATATTGAGTTGATCTGTAGAGCGTCAGCAGATTCCATTTCACCATATTCCAGGAGCATACAAAACTTAATTCTTTGAAAATGGCAATTTCCCTGATTTTCTACCAAAAGCACAGGCAGAGGATAGCCGCTATTCTGATGCCCTCAGCCTTCCGCCCTTAGCCTTCTGCCCTCAGCCCTAAACCCATCAAATTTGAACTCCCCCCAACCAGCCTCGCTGTTTATTACAGAACGTTTCAAGATGGTCTAAACTCGTAAACTTTGTTGTCTTTGACTATCGCGATTCAATCCCGTTTGTTAGGCTGCAAATATCAAAAAGGCTCATTGAATGAGGTAGCTCATTGGATGGGTCTTTTGCCTTAGAAATCTTAGGAGCCAAACATTTGACAGATGCTCTTTTGAATCCATCTATGAATCCATCTGAAGACTATTAGAAGATTCTGATAGAAGATTCTGAAGATTATCGGCAGATTGTTGTCCTAAGTTATGCCACTCCTGGTTTAGATATTTCCCTGTTCCTCGCTTTATTAATAAATCGAATTATGAATCATTACTCTGCTCAGTGGATTGAAGAATGGTGTCAGGAGAATGGCTGGTCTGATTGGTTTATGGAATGCTCTCACTACTGGGCATTTCCACCAAATGGAGTCATGCCCGTCCCGATTCCAACTCAAGTTCTGAGAACCATCAAGGCAGAGAAAGGGTTGTGCTTTGAAGAAAGAATTTGGTGTTTGGCGGCAGTTTTGATTGCCCTGTTGGCAAGTATTTCTACTTATTTTCTGGCTTCTCCAATGCCGCTGGTTGTGGCGTTTGCCTTTTGTGCTGTAACTGTTGCCCGCATGGAAGATGACACCCTGGAATCGCCCCCTTTAGAAGGCGGCTTCTAGCAGGCAAAATTAGCACTTCAATCGTTACTTGATGTAACGTGTATCATCCCTCTTTTCAATCTTTCGAGAATGAACAGGGGGATATTTTTTAAATTTTCGTCGGGGCCGTGTGACTGTGGCTGCCTCTCAAATTAGAAGGCCAACCATGCAGACCCTGTTTTCCTAGAAACAAATGCAATAACCCTGCGTTTCATCCGTTCCCTAGCTGCTGACAGTCGAGCTTAGGGATTAGGCGATCAGGCGATGGGAGGCGTGGCGACTGTCCAAGCAGATGTCTCAGATAGCTGTAGGTAAGTTCCTGGTTCCAGGTACGGAGGCGAACCATAACTCGAACCAGGGTAAAGAGAAGTTCAACCGCGTGGGTCAGGTTTTCCAGTTTTAAGGTTTTGTCCATTAGATCGGTGCTATCAGTGCGCTCGTTTTGGTGGTGCTTAAGCAAAACAATTAAATTTTGGGTCGAGCCTTTGAGTTTCTGGTGGTAAGAGTCGGCAAATGCCCAGCGGCTAAACCCCCAGAACTTCGCCAGATGATTGATTTCATCCTGAAACGGTTGACCGATCGCCCGTTGCAATTCCCCTGTAGAGTGCGCCATCAACCACAGATAGACAGAAGCAGCGCTCCACTCGGTCGCAATTCGGCTAAGGACGTGTTTGTGCAGATCTGCCCAGGGATCGGCTGACAGATGACACCCCTCCACTGAATTAGGTTTCGGGTGAAGCCTTTCGCCCGTTAACTGCTGGTAGATTTTAATAAAAGCAGGAGCGTGCTGCCGTTCCTCTTTTTCCCAAACACCTACGGTCAGGGTAGAACCATCTTCGCCATACCCGCCGCCCATAAAGTAAGCCATCTGGGGATGCACGGCCTGTAAATAATCCCTGCTTTCCTTGGAGTAGGCTCGGATGGGTGCTTCAATTTCGGTAGCTCCAGCAATCACTTTAAGAAACAGGTCGGGGTCAATCCCGACGATTTGGCTGGGATGAATCCCCTTCCAATCAATCGGTTCCCAGGGGCGCTGATGGGGTGCGGTGAATTGACTGGGCAAGTCAGAAAGGCGATCGCTTAAAATTTCAATCGACAGGTAACGATCAATCAAGCAATTAATTCGGGCTCTGGTGTCAAGGTAGTGGGGGTGAGCTGAGAGAGAACCCGCCAGATCCGTAGGGTAATCTAAGGTGTAAGCCATTGTCTGTCTATCCTTTTTGGTGCATGGGGGTGAATCAGATTTTCAGTCAGAAGTCAGAAGTCAGAAGTCAGAAGTCAGAAGTCAAGAAGCAACCAGCAAGCAACCAGCAAGCAAGAGGTAAAGGGCACGAGGATCAGCCATCCTATTTCCTTCCTGCTATGGCAGTCCTCAATCAGTTGTGAGTTTGAGAGGCTTTTGCTCACAATCCAAATAGGAGCGCCATACCCCTGATTCTTTACCTTCCGCCGGGTCATCGCTTTACCTTGCTTCACTGAACTTGCTGTATTTCTAGAGTGCTGGATAAAACTGGCTTGGTTGGCTTAATAGTTAGCTAACTTTCCGGCTAAGTTTTAGGAGAAGAGGAGAAGGGGAGAGGGAGAGGGGCAGACACGTGAATATTTTCCATCCCCTCCCCCCTCCCTCTCTCTAGTTCTTAATCCCCTCAGAATGGAGGATTTTTCGTTGGAAGACTCTCTTCGAGCCTCAGTTCGGGGATTGGAACTGGTTGAGCAGGCTCGCAAGCGCAAAGGATGGAATCGGCAGTCCGCGGCCTGGGCTCAGGCTGCCCTCACTTCCGTTGCCAGTTTGAAGCAGTTTTGGCGACGAGAGCGCATTAGTCGGGAGACCTTTACCCGCATCTGCGAGGCTGTTGGGCTAAATGACTGGCAAGAAATTTCTGAAAATCAGGACGTTCCTCAACCCAATCAGCAAAT
>JBAUTA010000342.1:0-1720 GCA_049581985.1 Kovacikia sp. | reverse complement strand
GGGTGGGGTTGGGTTCCCCCAGGGTCGGACGCCTACTGATACCAATTTGAAAAATGAAGGTTGCAGATGGGGGTGTGGGGGCGTTGCCCCCAGCCAGGGGTTCCACCCCTGCACCCCGTCCCCGATCTGCCCTGTTCGCTAGTTAAATTGGTAGGACTTAGAACTGATAGTTGACACTAAAGTAAACAGCCTGATCCTGAGCATCGTTACCGCGATCGCCTGGCTGAACAATGGGATAGGCGTAATCCACGCGAATATTCAGGCGGGGATAGGCTTCCCAAAGTATGCCTGCGCCGATGCCTGCCAGAAACCGCTTAGAGGGTTGGGGGTTGGGGTTACCCGAAGTGTTCCAAACCTTGCCGAAATCAAAGAAGGGAGCAAGCTGCAAAACCGGTAGCCCGGATTCATTCCGCAAAACCACAATCCGATCTTCAACTGAAACGCGAAAGCCATTGTCCCCAGAGCGGAAATTTTGGCGATAGCCTCGCAACGATTGTCCCCCACCGATCACAAATTGTTGGGATGGCAGCAGAGAATCGGGCGTCAATTGCAGATCTGCCTGGACGATTAACAGGTTACTGTTATTGATCCGTTGTACCCGTTGAATCTGACCCAACCAACTATAGAAGCGCCCATCGGGAATCGGGTCGGGATTCTCGGTGGCATCCAGAATGCCGACTCCAAGACTGAAAAGAGACCGAAAGGCCCAGGCTCCTAATGGATCGCGGCGGGTGTAATCCTGTCCAAGTTTGAAGACACGGGTGCGACTGTTGCCATTTGCATCGGGACCAATCCCAAACGGGAATCCCAAATTCTCAAATAGAAACGTCTGCCCGTTTTGGGCGCTAAACCCGATCGATACAGCCAATTCTTCCCGTGGAGTTCGCAGCAATGGCTGGCGAAAGTTAATTTCATAAAGGCTGGAACTCCCTTCAATTCCCAGAGCTGAAAACTGGGGATCGGTAATCCGCGTGGCACTGGGTGAATACCGTAACTGCACAGTGCCATTCATCGGGTTAACTGGAATCCGATAGGAAAAGTCTGCCGCACTCGACCCGCCGGTTGTTGATCGATAATAAGTGGCAAACAACTCATCTCCAAAACCGGTCAGGTTCCGATACCCAATTCCTCCGCCAAACCGGACTGACCCAACGCTGGGCGGCGAAAAATTGTCTACACCCAGAAATCCTTCCCAGGGATTTGCCTCCGTTACCCGAACAATCAGCAAGCTCTGACCTAGTTTGCTTCCGGGTCGCAGACTTGCCTCCACATTGGTAAACAGCGGGTCCGATTTTAGTAGCCTGAGCTGGTCTTCCAGTTTGTCCCGATTGAGAGGAGGCTTTGCCCCTAACAGAATGCGGCTGCGGATGTAAGACTTTCTTACCCGCTGGCTACCCTCAATTCTGATCTCTTCCAGGGATCCTTCTACAACCTGGATCTGCACTACGCCATCTTTAATGGTCTGCCCTGCCAGGAGAATGGCCCGCGAAGTGATAAAGCCCCGATTCAAATAGAGCTGGGTAATGGCGTCCGCTGCCTGCCTCAGCTCTTCCAAGGTGGCTTGCCCGCTGGCCTCGATCGGTTGAGTAATGGGCTTCAAATCTGCTGGTTTCAGAATAGTGCTGCCTGTGACTTCAATCTTGGTCACCGGAATCTTGACATTGGATTGATCGGGGGGCGTTTTGGGGGTTTCTGGAGTGGTCGGTTGGGGGGTGGGAAT
>JBAUTA010000341.1:0-1547 GCA_049581985.1 Kovacikia sp. | reverse complement strand
GTTTTGGCCTTCCAGAGAATTTGGCGGAGTTGAATGTCAGCGCTGGGGAGAAGAACGGGGGTGCCAGGCAAAAAGCGATCGCGCATCGCTTCTCCGAAGGTAATGCTGGCTTTGCTGAATACCTGCAATTTGGGCAAGCTCCAATTAATCAACTGTTTGAGTTGGATCCCAACCTGTTGCACGGGTTCTACTTGCAGGCGAGTTGCGATGGATTGCCGGAGAGCAAGCACGGGCGGCAATTTCTGGCCTTCTTCCAGAAGGGGACGCAGGGATGAAAGTGCCTGATGGGCTGTCTGACGAATGCGCTGGTAGCGCTCATAGTGGGCAATTTCCCAGGCGATCCGCCGATCTAACTGTTTCTGCTGGGGGGGGGTCAAAATATCGAGGAGTTGATTGTGACAGGTCACCAGCACCAATGATTTGGTTTCCAGGCGTGTGGCCAAACCCCGCACATAATTAAGCACAAGGGAAGTCTGTTCTAACTGCACTGGCAGATTGATGGGCAGCGAAAAGTTTTGAACGACGAGTAATGCTTGTTGAATGGGAGTATCGACCGTGAGAGAACCGGTCGGACTGGGAAGCGATGACTGTTCTACCGTTGGCTCCGGCGATCGCAACACCGCTCCTGCTAATTCCAGCGCTTTCTGGACTTGGGCCCCTGCCAACCGGGCTGACTGAACTGCCACATAAACCGGATACAGGATCATTTGGGCTGTCCAATCTGCCGTAACTTTTAACTGACGCAGGGCAACTTTTCCCCGATCAACCCAGCGCATGGTTTGCCGTACCACATAACTGAAAGCCTTGCTTTGGTAAGGACCGGATTGGGAGGATGCCATGGCAGTTCACCGGGACAGAAATTCATCTAATTTTTATTTTACAGGCGATCGGGTAGCTCTACCTGGGGGCAGGTTTATCCACCGATTCCTAGCCTCCAACCCGCTTAAAAGCGTATACTAATCTAGCTTTTCAGGATTAAAGGACACCTTGGGCATTGACCTCCGTAGCTACGTTTATATTGATCGCCTCCAGCCTCAGCATGCCGCTTACTTAGGGACCGTGGCCTTAGGCTTCTTACCGCTACCCGGCGATGCCTCCCTCTGGATCGAGATCTCACCGGGAATCGAAATCAACCGGATTACGGATGTTGCCCTTAAATCTGCGGTCGTTCGTCCGGGCGTTTTAATTGTTGAACGTCTCTATGGTTTGCTTGAAATCCATTCCAGCAATCAGGGCGAAATTCAGGCAGCGGGGAAGGCAATTTTGGCCGCGCTGGATGTTCGTCGTCAAGACTGCCTTCGACCCCGTATTCTTTCCAGTCAGATCATCCGCAATATTGATCCCCACCATACCCAACTGATTAACCGTAACCGTCGCGGTCAAATGATTATGTCGGGGCAAACCCTTTACGTATTTGAAGTTGAACCTGCCGCCTATGCGGCCTTAGCCGCCAATGAAGCAGAGAAAGCCGCCCTGATCAACATTCTGCAAATTTCGGCTGTGGGCAGCTTTGGGCGACTCTACCTGGGCGGTGAAGAGCGGGATAT
>JBAUTA010000340.1:0-3475 GCA_049581985.1 Kovacikia sp. | reverse complement strand
GTCTCAAGCCCTCTGTTTATCCTATTTTCTTTTCTCCTGGATCAGTTTCAGAGGTGACCCGATGAAGATCGGTATAGTCATAGAAAGGAAGGTTATGTTGGCTGGCAACAATCTGAGCAATTTTATGGGCACTATCATAAAGCAGCGAGCTGCAAAAAATTTGCTCTTCCATGGCTTCGTCACGACCGGAACGTAATTCAACTGCACTTTCTAATTGATAAACCGTAAATAGGGTTCTGTTGACGTTTTGAGAGCGTTCAAACTCGAATAAATCATGCGAAAGTACTGCCATACCGATTCCTTACTAGCCCAGCGGAAATCCATAGCCCTATCTACATCATCTCTGGACAATCTTCCAGATGGGTTTCTAAAGTAAGGGGTCGGCCCTGGAAAATTTTGGGTTCTAAGTAGCCGGGTACAATCCCTGGTCAAGCCCTGTCGATGATTCCGTCCAAGGGGCAGGGAATTTGCCCGAAAAGATCAAAAGCCCGAAAAGACTAGTGTTGCAAATCATAAATTTTGCACCATGGGGGAGTGGGGGATCCACCCCCAGATCCCCTCCAAAACTTTCGTTTTGGTCTACTAAAAGGAATTCTCATCTAGAAGCGCCTGCAACCGATGATCACTGCGAATCCGATTAAAGTGAGCATCTGTGTTAGCCATCACCCGACAGAGATAGGGGCTAAAGTGAATTGCTTGCTTTAGATTTTCGATCGCCCGGTCGGCATTTCCCTCAAGCGCATAACAACAAGCCCTGCCATACCAGGCATTCGCGTTTCTGGACTTGACTTTGAGAGATTTGTCGAAGCTCCTCAGGGCTTCCTCAAACCGATCCATTTTTGCCAATACCATCCCCCGGTAGTTCCAGGCGTAATGGCAGGTAGGTTTAATCAGTAGGGTATTTTCAAGACTGGTGAGGGCTTCCTGAAACCGATGCAAACAAGTCAGTCCAACTGCCCGGTTATACCAAGCCTTGTAGCTGTCAGACTTCAACTCTAGAACCCGATCGAAACTAGCGATCGCCTCTTTATAGCGACCAAGACTGATCAACGCTTTGCCATGATTCTGCCAGGCTCGATAATCATCGGGTTGCAGTTTCAACGCCTGGTTAAAACTTGTTAGCGCCTCTTCGTAGCGAGTCAACTTTGCCAGCGCAATTCCTTTGCCATGAAAAGCTAAAGCATACTTGGAATGAATTGCCAGCGCCCGATCAAAGCTCTTTGCTGCCTCCTCATAATGCCCTGAGCTTTCTAGCGCATAGCCACGACAACTCCAAGCTTTGTAATCATCAGGGTTGGACGCAATCAACTTGTCATACTTGACAACCGCACTCTCACAAGCCCCCAACTCCTGCGAAACATAATCCTGGCTGTACAATATTTCCGTATCCTCACGCTGGCTCATAGGAAACGATAGAGGCTAAACCACTGATTTCAGAATGATTGTATTATGCCCCTGACAACCGCTTTTAATAGCATCAGTTGTTGCAGTTGAGCAAGCGTCAAGTGGCAGAGGTCAGTTTCCAATCATCAGCTATTATCAGCGACCATCAGCTAGTTTTTCAAGGTTAACTGCCTGCTGTTCGCTGTTTCCTTTGGCTGCCTGACTCTTCACCACTCCCCTATCACCCTTTCATCACCCTTTGTCCCTCAATCAGAGCGGAAAACCGTTTGTCTTGCCGTAAACCATCAAAGTCCGAGTTGGTTTTAGCAATCTCTCGATACTCGTCTGAACCCAGTTCTACCGCCTGGCGCAGGTTCTCAAACGCCAAATCAAAGTATCCCTGAAGGGCATAACAGCAGGCCTTGTTGTAGAGCGTGTTGGGATTGCTGGGCTGTAGTTCCAGGGCTTTGTCATAGCTAGAGATTGCCTCTTCTAATTGGCCCAGACGATACAGCGTATTGCCGCGGTTTGTCCAGGCTTCCTCAAAGTAGGGATTAAACTCTAGCGCCTTGTCATAGCTGGCAATCACCTTGCCTAGCTGGTCCAGCTTTCGCAATGCCAGTGCCCGATTATACCAGGCCCAGTAGTAGTCTGGTTTAAACTCAATAGCCCGATCGTAGCTAATCACCGCTTCGTCGTAACGCTCCAGATTGCGTAGAGAAATCCCCCGGTTGTACCAGGCCCAATAGTAGTTGGGTCGAAATTTGATTGCCTGATCGTAACTAGCCACCGCTTCTTCGTAGCGGCACAAATCATCCAATGCGCTGCCCCGGTTATTCCATGCCTCTGGAAATCCCGGTTCGTATGCCAATGCTTCGTCATAGCTAGCTATGGCTTCAGCGTAGCGACCTGAATGATATAGAGCATTTCCCCGGTTATACCAGGCATCGGGATAGTCCGCCTGAATCTGTAGGGCGCGATCGTAACTGTTGATAGCTGCGCTGTAATCCTTTTGCTTATTTAGATAAAGTCCCTTTTGAAAGAAGAAGGTAACTTCCATATCTTGAGCGTGGCTCATAGACTCTAACTTCTTAGTAAGGTTAATGAAGGTAACATGATTAAAGTGCCCAAAATTAGTAGCAGGTGAACAGGCAGAGATGAACAGGTAGCAGGTAGCAGGGGCAGGCAGAAGGGAGGGGTAGGTTATAAAGGATACCAGTCATCTCCGTACCCTTCGCCCAGGACTCTGAACTTAAACCCCAAAATTCCCTGTTCTTTATCCCTCTCTCCCTTGCGTTACACTTTCGCCCGTTTTTGCAAAAGGATTTGCAGGCGTGGATGGTGCAGGATTTGGCTGAAGTGGGAGTCAATTCTGGCCAGGGCACGGTATAAGTCCGGTTTGAGTTTAATCGCCCGCTGGAGGTAGTTGAGTGCCAGGTCAACTTCGCCCCAAAGGGCATAGCAACGGGCTTTACTATACCAGGCATCGGGGTTATTGGGTTTACTGGCTAAGGATTGGTCGAAACTAGCGATCGCCTCTTCATAGCGCTGCAATTTAATCAGCAGGGCTCCTCGGTAGTTCCAGGCATAGTAACACTTGGGATTAATCGTAAGCGTTTGGTCGAGACTCTCAATGGCTGCTGGCAAATTATCCAGGCTTGCTAGGGCTTGGCTACGGTTGTACCAGGCTTTGTAATGATTGGGAGCCCCTTCAATGACCCGATCGAAGCATACCAGGGCTTCCTCATAGCGAGATAATTGGGCCAGCGCACGCCCCCGGTTGTAGCGAGCTTTGAGGTCAGTTGGATTCAGCTTTAAGGTTTTGTCAAAGCTGGCCAGGGCTTGTTCATAGCATCCTAGCCTGGCCAGGACGATCCCTCTTCCATGCCAGGCCAGAGGAAATTCAGGATGGATTTTCAAAGCCTGATCAAAGCTGGCAAGGGATTCTTGATAGCGCCCTAGCTGTTCCAGGGCATAGCCACGATAGCTCCACACGTCATAAAGATCTGATTGCACCGCTAACACTTTGTCATAGCCAGCGATCGCCCCTTCATAGTGTCCTAAGCTACACAGGTGGTTCCCGTGGCTATAC